>NZ_JCANQV010000191.1:0-11644 GCF_059553635.1 Candidatus Streptomyces philanthi | reverse complement strand
CCCGAACCCACCCTCACCCCCCTCCTCCACACCCACCCCAACGGCCGCGCCGCCTTCGAACTCTGGAAGGCCGCGATGGAGGCGGGTGGGCCGGACAATGTCACGTTCGCGTTGGTGGGGGTGGAGGGGTGAGAGGGGGTGTCCGCAGATATCCCACCGGGGGTGGAAGCGCTGCTGGTTGTGCCTCCGAGAGCAGGCGGACGGCCTTGAGGGCCGACGGGCCCCGTGGCTGATGGTGTGCCGTCATCGCGTCGGGGCGCCGAGCGAGCGGTGGCGAGTGACGAGGGCCGTCAGGGCCGTCGACCGGCCGGTGAAAGAGCGCCCCCGGCAGGACTCGAACCTGCGGCCAAGTGCTTAGAAGGCACCTGCTCTATCCACTGAGCTACGGGGGCCGAACTGCGTGAGTGCAGCCTTGCGGTGGTTGTCCCGTGACGCGTGGGACGCGTGTGGGACCCGGGACGGCTGGTCCTGGATACCGGCAGGTACTCTCTCACAATATCTTTACAGGTCTAAGGTACTTGCCGGAAACAATCCCTCGGCATGGGGCGATGTGGTCCGGCGAGGGGACGGACGCCCGTCATGAGGGCGGGGAGCGGGAACCTCTTCGGAGCCGGTTGACGGCATGCTCCCCGGCGGTCGGCGGCCGCGCGGTGATCGCCGATCATGCGGGGACCATCGCAGACGTGCCCGTACGGCAGTCCCGGAAGATCCTCGCCCTGAAGCGGGCCGGGCACGGTGGCCCCGCCGCCCGCGTACGCCGACCCGTCCCTTCCGGACCGCCCCGCACCGGATGACGGGCGTCGAAGGGTTGCCCGAGAGCGCCCCCGGGGCATCACTCGTGGCCGATGTGCCCACTAGCTGTGTTCTGTGCGGTGGGGTTCACTACGGCTGGTGTTGCCGCGTGCCTGTGTGCACAGAGGGTGTCCCGTGATCCGTGCGGAGTGCGACGGACGGGGAACCAGGGCGGCGCGCGGCTCGGCTCGTGCGGTCGGCGTTGAGGCGAGGAGAGCTGCTGATGGGTATGGGCAGGCTGCGGCGGGATGATCTCAGAACGTTGTTCGCCCCGCCGGCGACTGCGTCGGAGCAAGTCGGGCTGGAGATCGAGTGCGGGGTCGTCGACCCGGAGACCGGGCTCGGGGCCGCCTTCGAGGGGCCGAACGGCATCAGGGCCGTTCTGGCGGGGCTGCTTGAGGAATGGGGCGGTACGGCCCAGTACGACGACGGGGAACTCACCGGGGTGAAACTGGCGGACGGAGGGTTGATAGGTCTCGAACACGGCGGCCAGATCGAGTACTCGGCGCCCCCGGAGGCCGATGTGGTCACGGCGGTGGAGGGGCTGCGGCGCACCATGGAACGCCTGGCGGAGCTGCTCGCACGCTTCGGGCTGGCGCTCCTGCCCGGGGCGATGTTGCCCTTCGACCGGGTCGAGAGTGTCCCCCGGATGCCGCTGAGCCGGGGGGTGTCGATGTTCCCCTTTTTCGCCGGGCTCGGGGAGCCGGGCAGCAGGGCGCCGGGCATCCTGTCGTTGTCGATGTCCACACAGGTCCATCTGGACCACGTGTCCGAGGAGGACTTCGCCCGGAAGCTGAAGGCACTGTCGGCGGCCTCGCCTGTCGTGACCGCGCTTCTCGTCAACTCACCATTGTACGTGGGAGAGTTGGACGGATTACTCTCGCACCGTTCGTGGAACTGGCTGCGGACGGACCCGGAGCGCTGCGGGGTGCTGCGGTTCGCGATCGAGGGCGAAGCGGACTTCGACGCCGTCGTCGACTGGGCGCTGGGACGCCGCATGATCTGCTACCGCGACCGCGAGGGGCGGCTCAGGCCGGCCCCCGACAAGCCGTTCGCCGCGATCCTGGAGGACGGCTTCGGCGACGGCCTCATGCCGACGTTCGACCACTGGGTCGCCCACCTGACACAGCTCTGGACCCACATCAGACCCCGCAGAACCCTCGAAATGCGCGCCCCGGACGGCCCCCCGTACCCGTACGTCTCCGCCGTACCGGCACTGTGGACGGGCCTGGCCTACCACCCGGCATCCCTGACCGCCACCGCCGAACTGCTGGGCCGCTACACCGCCGCCGAACAGGAGGAGGCGACGGAACGCCTGCCGGCCGAGGGCCTGCGCACCCTCCTCGGCGGCGACCGCGTCCATGACCTCGCGACCGAACTGGTGCGGTACGCGCGGGAAGGACTACGGGCCCGGGTGTCCGCGGGGCTGGAGCGCCCGCAGGTGCTGGAGTACCTCGACCCACTGGACGAGGTGCTGGAGACGGGGAAGACCTTCGCGGAGCGGTGTGCCGCGCGCTGGGAGACGGATCTGCGCCGCGATCCACGGCGGTACGTCGCGGCGTACCGGGTCTGAGGAAACGGTCCGGGCCGGTCGCCGTGCGGCGACCGGCCCGGAAGGGTGGCTGCGGGGGGCCGGGGAGTTCGCTTTGTGAGTACTCGCGACCGTAATTGATCGATGCGGTGCGTGTTCTGCATGGTGGCCGAGATGGGTGCCATGCGGGGGAGTTGAAGAGGCAACGGGCAACCCGTCCGGAACGGAGGCGTGGGGGCGGGGGGACTGTCAAACTCGTTCCCGGAGCGGCGACGAACGCTCCGATCTCCGATGACGCGTCTTTGCCGCCCGGCGGCCCGAAGGGGGAGTTTGGCATGCGCACGCCCAACAGTTTCGGCTCGGAGCTCCGCCGTCTGCGCCAGGAGGCGGGCCTCTCGCTGGGAGAGTTCGCCGTGGCGATGAATTACGACAAGGGGCACCTCAGCAAGGTGGAACGCGGCCTGCGACGTGCCTCGACCGACCTCGCCCGCCGGTGCGACGCCCTCTTCGGCGCGGACGGGGAACTGCAACGACTGGCCGAGCGCGAACTCCCCCAGGACGAGCCCGGATCCGGCGACGACCCGCTGCTGGTGGGCCGCCGGGAGATGCTCGCCGCCGGCACCGGCACACTGATCAGCCTGGGGCTCGGCGCGGTCGAGGGCAGCGCCGGCCCGGAGGGGATGTCCGCCGTCGCACCGTTCCGGGCCCAGTTCGACCAGATGCGCGTCCTGGGGCAGAGCACCGACCCGGGAGTCCTCCTCCCCCTCCTCAAGGTGCAGACCCGTACCGTGATCGAACTGGCGGCCGCGGGCGGCTCCAGGGACCGTACGCGCCTGCTCGCCCTCGCCGCCCGCTTCGCCGAGTACACCGGCTGGATGGCGCAGGAGGCCGGGGACGAGCAGGCGGCCTTCGACTGGACGGCCGACGCCGTCGAGTTGGGGCAGGCCGGAGGCGACCGCCACCTCGCCTCCTACGCCCTCGTCCGCCGCGCCCTGGTCGCCCTCTACCGTTCCGACGCGGCGCAGACCATCGGCCTCGCGAGCCAGGTGCGCGACGACGTGCTGCCGCCGCGCATCCGGGGGCTGGCCGCCCAGCGCGAGGCGCAGGGGCACGCCCTGGCGGGCGACGAACGCGCCTGCCGCAACGGTCTCGACCGGGCCCGCGAACTGCTCGACCGCGCCAGGGGTGAGGGAGACGGAGGGCCGGTGATCGGAACCTCCCATCTGACCGATCCGGTGGCCATGGTGACCGGCTGGTGCCTCCACGACCTCGGCCGTCCGCGGACGGCCGCACGGATGCTCGACCGGGAATGCTCCCGGATCGCCCCGACGGCGCTGCGCACCCGGGCCAGGTACGGCATGCGGCGGGCCTTGGCCCACGCCGCCGCCGGAGAGATCGAGCACTCCTGCGCGATCGCGGGGGAGCTGCTGCCCCTCACGGCGGCCGCACCCTCGGCCACCGTGAACACCGATGTCCGCCGGCTCGCCCGGGAACTGTCGCGGTTCCGGAGCAACCGGGCGGTACGTGACCTCCAGCCCGCACTGGCGCAGGCCCTCCGCCCCGCCGCGCACTGACGCCTCACCGCGGCACAGCGGGCCCGCCGTCCCGAGGGGCGCGGCCTGCTTCTCACAGCCATCACCTCACCGGTGCACGGCCGAACCGTGCCCGGTATCTATCGATTCATCCTTATCCGAAAGCGAGAGCCGTCATGCCCGACATCTTCGTCAACTACCGCACCGGGGACGAGGAAGCCACGGCCACCCTGATCGAACGCGAACTCTCCCGGCGCTTCGGGAGCGAGCGGGTGTTCCGCGCCAGCAAGTCGATCGGGCCGGGACGCAGCTTTCCCCGCGAGCTGATCACCGCGGTGCGCCGCAGCAGCGTGATGCTGGTCGTCATCGGCGGGCGGTGGGCCGACGCGCAAGGTCCCGACGGCGGCCGTGCGCTGGACAACCCCGGGGACTGGACCCGCCGCGAGATCCTGGAGGCGTTCGACAGCGGGGCCCTGGTCATCCCCGTGCTGGTCGGCAAAGCGACCCGGCTCGACCGCGCCGCACTGCCCCCGGCCCTCGCCGAACTGGCCGACCAGCAGTACCGGCGGCTGGATCACCGGAACGCCGACGCCGACCTGGCCGGCCTGGGGGACGAACTCGCCGGTCTCGTACCGCAACTGGCCGTCGTCGACGCGGACCGGACACGGTACGAGGACCGGACGGCGGACGACGGCGCGTCGTCGTCCCGCGGCAACCGCACCCAGGCGCGGGACATCCACCAGCGCGCGGGCATCGGCACCCTCAACGGTGATCTCTCGGGCACCTTCGTCAACGAGCCGCAGGGTCCCGTGCACGCCGGCCAGGGCGACCAGTACAACGGCAATCGCTACGGCGCCCCGCAGTTCTCCGGCGACAACAGGGGAGTCAACTACGTCGCCGGGAACAACACGGGCGGCAACCACAGTTCCGCGGACAACTCCGGCACGGTCCAGCAGCGTTTCGACGGCACGCGGTCCTGCGCGGACGAGGACTGATGACCGGACGTAACCACGCCTGGGTCAACGATCCGAGGGGCCCGGTGCACAGCGGCACCGGGGCGCAGTACATCTTTATGGGCAACCCGCCGGGCACCTCCGACAGGTCGAACGGTTCGGGCGGCGACCCCTTGCAGGTCGCCAAGAACCACCGCGGCGACCTCAGCAAACGTTTCGTCCCGCCCCGGGACTTCGGCCGGGCCCTCGAACGCCTGGCGGCCCCGGGAGCGATGGTCCTGCTGGACGGGCCGCGGGGCAGCGGCAGGCGTACCGCCGCGATCATGCTGCTGCACCGGCTCGGGGAGTCCGAGGGACGGTTCGAGGAACTGTCGGCCGAGGACGAGGACACGCGCCTGGAGGCCGCCCCCGGCGACCGTTTCTTCCTCGACCTGTCCGCCGCGGACGACGACATCTACCGCGACGTCCAGCGGAAACTCGCCTCGTACCGGGCGGAGGTCGAGGCCGGTGACGCACGGCTGGTCGTCGTGCTTCCCACCGGTCTCGACAGCCTGCTGGACCCGCAGTTCGCGCCGTTGCGGGTCCCCCTCGGGCGGCCGCGCGGGCTGACGGTCCTCCGCCAGCACCTGCGGTGGGAGGGCATCCCCCATGAGCCCGGGCAGCTGACCGGAACGGAGCTGCGTCAGCTGCTCGACCGGTCGCCGATGCGCGAGCTGGCCCGGCTGGCCGAGATGATCCGGCGGGCGAGGGACAGCGGCCGCTACGGCACCGACTTCGCGTCCTGGTGCGCCGAGGCGATGGCCGCGGTCACCGACTGGGCCGGCGACGCGGCCCGGCAGGTGGCCGACCACCACACCGTCCGCGAGCGCGCACTGCTGCTCACCACCGCCGTGTTCAGCGGCGCCACCGCCGACGCGATCTTCCACGGCTCGCAGCGCCTACTGGACCAACTCCGTTACGAGGAGGAGGAGATACCGCTTCTGGCCCGGCCCGGTCTCGGCCAGCAGCTCAAGGACCTCCAGATCAAGCTCGACCAGGAGGGACGCGTCAGCTTCGAACGACTGGCCTACGACGCGGCGGTCCGCGCCCACTTCTGGACCAACTTCCCCGACCTGCGGGACAGCCTGCTCGACTGGATCAAGGACGCGATCCGGCTGTCCGACCTCACCGCCGACGACCGCGAACGCATCGCCGTTCGCCTGGCGGAGCAGGCCCTCACCTCCGGTCAGCACGAGGACCTGCTCCAGCTCGTCGAGACCTGGACCAAGCCGGACGCCCCCGGCCCCCTGCGCGCCGAGGCGAAGGCCGTCCTCCGCCAGGGACTCGGCCACGAGTGGCACGGCGCCAAGTTCCGTAAACGCATTCGCGAATGGGCGAGCGGCTCCCTGTCACCGGTCCTCGCCGACGTCCTGACCGACGTCTGCCGACAGGACATCGCCGCGACCCACCCCGACCAGGCCGTCGTCCGGCTGCGCCACCTCGCCCTCCGCAAGGTGCCGGGGGCCCGTCCGGCCCTGATGGACCTGGCCCGGGGGAGCGGCCGCCTGTACCGCCAACTCCTCGACCAGCTCCTCGACCGTCTGCGGTCCCGGTCGGGTGCGGATTTCAGGTTCCAGGCGGTGGCGCTTCTCGTCGACCTCCTCGGGCCGCCCGGGCCGCGGACCCCGACGCTCTGGGACGACCTGGACCGCGCCTGGAGCGCCGTCACCAGGGAGCGGCCGCCCGACGACTGGACGCCAGCGGTGTACCGCTGGCTCACGGCCGTCCGGGACGACGTGCGGTGGAGCCCCGTGCTGAAGGTGCTGACGGCCGCGGCCGAGGGCCGCCGCGAAACGCTCCACCGCTTCTATGCGACCGCCTGCGACTGGGCCCGGGTGAACTCCTGGGACCCGGAGGAGAGCAGGGCCAGGGAGGCGGTCGCCGAACAGTTCTGGCACATGATCGATCTCGCGCAGGACGTCGTCCTTCCGGACGGACGCCCTGACGCACCGGACCCGGGAGAAACCCAGTGAACTCCAGGAGCAAGCTCCTTGCGACCGCTGTCGGCTGCGGCGGCGTCGCCCTGCTCGCCGTCGGAGGCGGACTCGGCTGGCCCGTGTGGCTGCTGATCACCGTGGGGGTGGTCGTGTTCTTGGGCACCGGACTGGTGCTCGTCCTGACACCTCCGCCGCCCGACGACTTCTCCCACGATCCGCAGACGGCTCCCATGCCCCCGCAGGTCCCCATTCCCCCGCAGGCACCCGTCGCCCCGGCCGAACCCCCCTTCCACCACTGGCAGGTGCACAATGTGCCGCTGCCGAGCGCGGCGGAGGGGTACGACTTCCTGTTCTCCGCCACGATCCTGTGGCGCCCGGTCCGCGACTACGTCAGCGGCGACTTGGCGAACGTGGCCGTCTCCCACGTACTGACCCGGGCCCGGAACGTCACCTCGGGCGAACGGCCGGAACGCGAGGAGCTCGTCCGCCACCTGCTCGACGGCACCCTGGGACTCCCGCTCCAGGACCAGGGAAACCTGGTGCTCACACGCGGCGTCGACATCCGCCTCACCCTCGCCCCCGCCGACCGCGAGCGGCTCCAGAAACTCGCCGAGCTTCGCAAGTCGCAGGACATGTGGGAACACGAGCGCGCATACGAACGGAGCAAGCGGGCCTATCTCGGCGACGAGGTCCTCAAGACGCCGGGCAGCGCCGTGGTGTGGTGGCTGTCCCGCCACGACGACGAGGTCGAACAGACCGTGGAGATGATCGGCCTCCTCGCCCAGATCTCGGCCGCCGCGAACGACACCGAGGTCCCTGAACGCCTTCGGCACCTGATCCCGGCGCCTCCTGCGCCAGACACGGGCGACGGCCCCGGCGACCCGGGGGACGCCGCCCCGGGGGCTTCTGGTCCGGAAACTCCTGGCCCGTCGGACGGCCCGGTAGCCGGCCCCGGCGCGGCGGAGCGGTGGGAGGGCTTCTTCACCTCCCTGGGAGAGGAGACATCGAGCGACGCTCTGGCCGACCATTTCTCCGCCGTCCTGACCGACCTGGGCCTCACCGAGGACTCCGACACCCGCACGGTCCTCGTGCACCGCGTCATCCGCCTCATGAAAGACATCGGCCGCGACGAGCAAGCCGAACACATCCACCGGGTCTTCATGCCGCCCCGCCACTCCACCGGCACCACACCACCGTCAACGAGCGACGAGGCCACCACGACCACCACTGAGCCGCCGTACTCGTCCTGCTCCACGGCTTGCACGGGCCAAGGGGCCGAAACCCCGCCTTCGACCTCGTTCACGGCTGGTCGGACGGCGTACGGCGCCGGAGCCTCTTCGCCGGCCACCGGGCAACCGTCGTACCCCGCCGGGCCGCCCCCTTCCACCGCGGGGCAACCGTCCTACGCCGCCGAGCCGCCCCCTTCCGCCGGCGAACAGGCAGCGTACGTGGCCGGCCCCTCCGGCATCGAGACACCCCACCCTGCCACCGAGCCGTCCCACACCCCCGCTCCTGAACCACCCGCCCCTTCCACCCACCCGAACCAACCCCCGGCCCACGAACACAGCGACCACCACGCGAACCCCACGGCCCCCGAAGGAGCCGTCCCCTTCACCAAACCCCCGGCCCCGCCTTGGACCGCACCCCAGTCCACGCCCGCCTCGGAGCCGTACCACCCCGCACCCGCCCCAGAGCACCACTACCCCGCACCCGACCCGCAAGAAGGCCCCACCACCTGAGCACCAGCCCCGCCCCGCCTAGCGCCCCCGACGAGCCTCTTCGGCCGCTCGTCGGGGGCGTCGGCCGTAGTGAACTCACACCTCCCGGTCGTGTCGCGAGGTTCACCTCCCGTGGCTGTGTCTTCTGCTCAGGGCCTGCGCGTCCTCCCACTTCCCCGGCTGATGCACTGCGGTCAATCGCTCATCGCGCCCATGCGCGCCTGCCCGGTGGCCGGACCCACGAGGGCGCGTCAGCAGTCGCACCCTCTCGCTCAGGTCGCGGCTCTCTCAGGCCCTGGGCCGGGCTGCGGGCATTCACCGTGATCAGGAAGGCTGGGAACCGGTGTGCACGAGCGCCGGTTCAGCGAGGCGCGGACGGGCCTACGGGTGCGTTTTGGTGCTCGTGCGGTGAAGCGGCCGCGGCTGCCGGGGCGTGTGCGAACGGGGGAAGGCCCTCCCGAAGGAGGGTCCGGTGCGGCGCCCCCGGCAGGACTCGAACCTGCGGCCAAGTGCTTAGAAGGCACCTGCTCTATCCACTGAGCTACGGGGGCCGGATGGTGGACGTGGATCACGGGCCGCGACAAGGATAGGAGTCCGGGTGCCTTGTCGCGGTTGCTTCACCTCCGTGGCACCTTGTGGAGGTTTGGTGAAGCGTCCCTGATACTCGCAGGCGAGTGCGAATCCCGCATCGGTTTTGACGTCATGAGCGCCGGGTGTTGTGTAGTCGTTATGCCCGCGCCTCGCGTTTCCCGGTCATCTCGTAGGTAATTGGTCCTGGTTTGTGGTGATTTTGCGGCGCGCACACAGGTCATACGCTTCAAAAACCCAACAAAATTGGGCATTCTGCGCATGTGCCCACCTTGGACGTACGCCTCCGACTCATCGACGCGCTGTCCGTACTGCGCGACCGTGTCGACGCCGCCCGATTCCCGCTGGCCCTCGACGGAGCGGCCCGTGCCCGGTGCGACCGGGACGAACTGCTCGCCCAGATCGACGACTACGTGATGCCGCGCCTGCGCGCACCGCAGGCCCCGCTGCTCGCTGTCATCGGGGGATCGACCGGCGCCGGCAAGTCGACGCTCGTCAACTCCCTGCTGGGACGGCGGGTGTCGGAGGCCGGTGTGCTGCGCCCCACGACGCGGACACCGGTACTCGTCTGCCATCCCGACGACCGCCACTGGTTCGCCGGACAGCGCGTACTGCCCCGGCTGACCCGTATGTGGATGCCGGAGCAGGACAACCCCGGCGCGGGACGGGACCGGGGGCGCGGTGGGGCGTACGGGGGCGCGGGTGGTGAGCCCCGCTGCGGGCAGGGGCCCGTGCCGGACGGCGCGTACGACGGCGCGTGCCCGTGCTCGCACGCCCACGGGTACGGGGGCGCGGGCCGCTACGGCGCGGCGTACGACGGCGCGTGCGGTGACGGGTGCGGTGAGGTGTGCGGAGGCGCGTGCCGTGACGGGTGCGATGCGACGTACGAAGGGAGTTATGCGGGCGCGTACGGTCCCGACGAGAACGACGCAGCTGACGAGCACCTTGAGTACAAGGGGAGCGGTGGGGGAGAAGACGGGGCCGGGGGGCGAGCCTTCCGTGGGGACGGTGAGAGCGGAGGGAAGCCAGGGGGCGACGAGCCGTCCGACGAGGACGGGATGCCTCCGCTGCGCATCGAGACGGACACGACGCTGCCGCCTGGACTGGCGTTGCTGGACGCCCCCGACATCGACTCGCTCGTCGCCCGCAACCGCGAACTGGCCGCCCGGCTGATCTGCGCCGCCGACGTATGGGTGCTGGTCACCACGGCCGCCCGCTACGCCGACGCGGTGCCCTGGCATCTCCTGCGTACGGCCAAGGAGTACGACGTCACACTGGTGACGGTGCTGGACCGGGTACCGCACCAGCTCGCCCCGGACATCTCCCAGCGCTACACCGCCCTCCTCCGCCGCGCGGGCCTCGGCGACGTCCCGTGCTTCACCGTCCCCGAACTGCCCGAATCGGCCCGCGGCGGCAGCGGACTGCTCCCCGCCACCGCGGTCGCCGACCTCCGCGACTGGCTGGCGCGGCACGCCCAGGACCCCGTCGCCCGCACCGCCGCCGCGGAGCGGACCGCCAACGGCGTCCTCGCCTCGCTCCGCAGCCGCCTGCCCGCGCTGGCCGGCGCGGCCGCGGCCCAGCACGCCGCCGCACTGCGCCTGACCGGACGGGTCGAGGAGGCGTACGAGGAGGCGGCGGAGCGGGTACGGGAGCGGATCACGGCCGGGGAAGTACTGGCCGGCGACGCCCGTGCCCAGTGGCGCGAACACCTCCGCAGCGGTTGCCCAGGCGACCTGCTCGACGCTCTGACCGACGGGCTGACCACCCTGCTGACCTGCACCGTCGCGGCAGCCGACGAACGTACGGCCGATGCCTGGCGCCGCGACCCCGCAGCCGGCGACGTCCCGGTGACTGCCGCCGACGGCGCCGCCGAACGCATCGGCGTCCATGTCCGCCGCTGGCGCCGCTGCCTGGAGGAACTGGTTGAGGAGGAGGCCCCGGAGGCGGCCGGGGGCGGGCCCGAGGAGGCCGCCGCGCTGCTGGCGACCGTGCTGCTCGGCGGCCGCACCCGCGAGGCCGGGGAACGCCTCGCCGATCTGGTGGGACCACGGCGGGTGCTGCGGCTGTGCGAGGCGGGCGGCCGGCTGCTGACGGCCTGCCTGGAACGCGTGCTGGACGCCGAGCGCGAACAGCGCCTCGCCCCCTTGGAACCACTCGCCGTGCCCCCTGACGAGCAGGCGGGGCTGATCGCCGCGTTGTCCCTCCTGCAGCGGGAGCAGGCGAGGGAACGGGCGGAGGCGGCGGAGGAAGAGGAGAAGGGCGGAGTACGGGCGCCGTCGCGGACGCAGCAGAGGGAGCAGACGCAGCAGAGGGAGCGGGTGGCGCGGTGAGTGCGGGGACGGATGGGGCCAGAGGGGAAGGGCCGGTGGGGGAGGCGGAGGTGTGGGGGCGTTCCTGGGATGACGGGGTGATCGCGCGGTGGGCGCGGGATGAGGCGGCGGGGGATGAGGGGGAGCGGGCGGAAGTCCGTGTGGAGGGGGATGGGGAGGTGGGTGGTGTTTCTGCGGTGGACGTGAGCCGTAAGGGGGACGGGGGTTCCTCTGCGGATGGGGAG
>NZ_JCANQV010000190.1:0-11668 GCF_059553635.1 Candidatus Streptomyces philanthi | reverse complement strand
CGCGGCCTCCAGCGCCTGCTGGCGGCCGGCACCACCTCGCTGTCCGGCCCGTTCACCCGTCCCGCGGTCCGTACCGCCGTCCAGCGCTCCGGCCTGCGGGTGACCGACGCGCCCGCGACCACGGCCCTGGCCGCGTCCGGGCGCGCCGACTTCGTGATCACTCGTGAGGACGGCACCTGCGAGGCCACCGTGATCGCCGGGCGGCTCGTCTTCCGCGGGCGCTGACCGGGTGGTGCCGGTGCGCGGCGCGCGGGCCCCACGGTGGACAATGACGGGGTGACCCGAGCATCCCTGGACAAGCAGCCGCACGAAGTCGCCGCGATGTTCGACGACGTGGCGGCCCGGTACGACCTCACCAACGACGTGCTCTCCCTGGGGCAGACCCGGCTGTGGCGCAAGGCGGTGGAACGGGCGGTGGACGCCCGGCCCGCCGAGCGGGTGCTCGACCTCGCGGCCGGCACCGGCACCTCCTCGCTCCCGTTCACCAAGGCCGGCGCCCAGGTCGTCCCCTGCGACTTCTCCGTCGGGATGCTGCGCGAGGGCAAGAAGCGCCGCCCCTGGCTGCCGTTCACCGCGGGCGACGGCACCCGGCTGCCCTTCGCGGACGGCGTGTTCGACGCCGTCACCATCTCCTTCGGCCTGCGCAACGTCCAGGACACCGACGCCGCGCTCGCCGAGCTGTACCGCGTCACCAAGCCCGGCGGACGGGTGGTGATCTGCGAGTTCAGCGAGCCGGTGTGGGCGCCGTTCCGCACCGTCTACACCGAGTACCTGATGCGGGCCCTGCCGCCCGTCGCCCGCGCGGTCAGCAGCAACCCCGACGCGTACGTCTACCTCGCCGAGTCCATCCGCTCCTGGCCCAACCAGCCCGCGCTCGCCGCCCGGTTGCAGCAGGCGGGCTGGACGAAGGTCGCGTGGCGCAATCTCACCGGTGGCATCGTGGCGCTCCACCGGGGGACCAAGCCGGCCGCCTGATTCACAGGCCGAGCCGGAGGCAGACCACCTCCCGGCCCGACGCCGGCCTCCGCACCCTCTCGGCGGGCCGCATGCCCAGCCGCCGGGCCACCGCGAGCGACCGCTCGTTGCGCGCGTCGACCACCGCGACGACCTCACGGACCCCGGCGGCACGGACCGCCTCCAGCGCGCTGTGCGCCGCCGCCGTCGCATACCCCTTGCCCCAGTACGCCCGCCCCAGCCGCCAGCCGATCTCGATCTCCCCGGCCGGGCCCCAGGCGTGCGGCCACGGCTGGGCGCCGGCGAAGCCGATCACCGCGCCGTCGGCCGGGTCGAACAGGGTGGAGAGGCAGAACCCGCGCTCCGCGTCGTGCCGTCGCTGGCGGGCGGTCAGCTCCTCGTAGACCGACGGCTCGGCGGACGCCCCGCCGAGGAAGCGCATCACCTCCGGGTCGTCGAAGACCCGGTGCCAGTGCAGCGCGTCCTCGTCCGTCGGCACCCGCAGTCCTACGGCGGGCGGGGCGAAGCCCGCCGCGTCCTGCGCCGGGGCCACCGCTGTGTCCAGGAGCTTCACGGGCCAACCCTTCCGGTTCTGATCATCACGGGTCCCCATAGACTGCACGGGTCGAGTGCCGGTCGGCACCCGGAAATCCAGCCACCGACCTCCGGGAGTCCCCCGTGACCGAGTCCGAGCCCGTGACCGCTTCCGTGACCGCCCCCCGCTCGGAGAACTGCGCGGACGTGATCGTCGTCGGAGCCGGCCCGGCCGGCTCGGCGACCGCCTACCACCTCGCCAAGTACGGCCTGGACGTGCTGCTCCTGGAGAAGACGGCGTTCCCCCGCGAGAAGGTGTGCGGCGACGGCCTGACCCCGCGCGCCACCAAGCAGCTGATCGCGATGGGCATCGACATCTCCGAGGAGGCCGGCTGGCTGCGCAACAAGGGCCTGCGCATCATCGGCGGCGGCTCCCGCCTCCAGCTCGACTGGCCCGAGCTGGCCTCGTTCCCGGACTACGGACTCGTCCGCAGGCGTGACGACTTCGACGAGCAGCTGGCCCGCCAGGCGCAGAAGGCCGGCGTCCGCCTCCACGAGCGCTGCAACGTCGGCGCCCCGGTCGTCGACGAGCTGACCGGCCGCATCACCGGCGTCCACGCCCGGATGGGCGAGGAGAAGACCCCGGTCACCTTCCACGCGCCGCTCGTCGTCGCCGCCGACGGCAACTCCTCGCGCCTCTCCGTCGCCATGGGCCTGCACCGCCGCGACGACCGGCCCATGGGCGTCGCCCTCCGCACGTACTTCACCTCGCCCCGCCACGACGACGACTACCTGGAGTCCTGGCTGGAGCTGTGGGACCGGCGCGGCGGCCAGGACCGCCTGCTGCCCGGATACGGCTGGATCTTCGGCATGGGCGACGGCACCAGCAACGTCGGCCTCGGCGCGCTGAACACCTCCGCCTCCTTCAAGGAGTTGGACTGGCGCGAGATCCTCAAGGCGTGGTGCGCCTCCATGCCCGAGGAGTGGGGCTACACCCCCGACAACATGACGGGCCCGATCCGCGGCGCCGCCCTCCCGATGGCGTTCAACCGGCAGCCGCACTACACCCGGGGCCTGCTGCTGGTCGGTGACGCGGGCGGCATGGTGAACCCGTTCAACGGCGAGGGCATCGCCTATGCGATGGAATCCGGCGTGATCGCCGCCGAGGTCATCGCCCAGGCCCACGGCCGTACCACCTACGCGCAGCGCGAGCGGGCCCTCCAGCGCTACCCGCAGGTCCTCAAGGACACCTACGGCGGCTACTACTCCCTCGGCCGCGCCTTCGTGAAGCTGATCGGGAACCCGAAGGTCATGAAGATCGCCACCCAGCGGGGCCTGACCCACCCGGTCCTGATGCGGTTCACCCTCAAGATGCTGGCCAACCTCACCGACCCGACGGGCGGCGACGCGATGGACCGCGTCATCAACGGCCTGAGCAAGGTGGCGCCGAAGGCGTAGCGCCGCACCGCCCGCGCGCGTCGTACCACCGTCCGCCCCTTTTCCGCCCGTTGACCGGCCTCCCCAGGCATGGCGGGGGCATCGGGAGGGGAGTACGCAGGGGGTTCGTGCGAGCGCGGAGAGTGAGGTGGTGCTGGTGGAGTCCGCGGTGATCAGGGACGCCCAGAGTGCGCGCGACGAGTTGTGGAGTGCGCTGATGGGGGTGGGCGTCGTGCTGCCGACGTTGCGTCTTGACGCGGCGTCCGTCGCGGGGGACGGGACGCGTCCGCTGGTGGAGCTGGGACGGTGTGCGCCGGATGTGGCACGGCAGTTGGCCGCCGTACTGCGGAGGTGCGCGATGCCGCAGGCGACGGGGGAGACACCACGGCACGGGAGTGCCCGGCAGGTGACATGACGCCGGGGACGCCGGGTTGAGCCCCCGGCCGCCGGGCATGCGGAAGGCCGCCCCTCCTGAGCGGTGGAGGGACGGCCTCACGCGGACGTTACGGGGACAGGGGAGGGCGGCCCGGCGGCCGCCGGCGTCCCGGGGAACGCGTACGCCTCAGAGGACCCGCACGGCCCCCGTCGGCTGGTCGTAGCTGAGCGGGCGCTCGACGATGCCGGTGCTGGAGTTCTGCGCACCGATGAAGTTGCCGTTCCCGACGTAGACGGCGACGTGGTAGGCGCTGCCCGCGCCACCCCAGTAGAGGATGTCGCCGACCTGGAGGTTGCCGAGGCCGACCTGGGTGCCGGCGGTCGACTGCTGCTGCGAGATGCGCGGCAGGTCGATGCCGATCTGGCGGAAGGCGGCCTGCGTCAGACCGGAGCAGTCGTACGCGGACGGGCCGGTGGCGCCGCTGACGTACGCCTTGCCGAGCTGGGCGCGCAGGAAGCTGACCAGGGCGGCGGTGCTGCCGGTGGCGTGGGAGGGCGTCGAGGCCGACGAGCCGCCGGTGGCCGACGTGGCGTCACCGGCCGGGGTGGACTTGGCGGTCAGGGTGGTGCGCTCGGCGCTGCGGGAGGCGCGGGCCTCCTCCTTGGCCTTGGCCTCGGCCTTGCGGGCCTCCTCCTCGGCCTTCTTCTTGGCCTCCGCCGCCTTCTTCTCGGCGGCGGCCTTGTCCTTCTCCGCGGTCTTGGTGGCCTTCGCCAGGGCGCTGTCCTGGGCCGCCTGACGCTCGTACGAGAGGGCGACCTGCTGGGCGGTCTCGGCGCTCTGGGCGAGGTCGGCGGAGAGTGCCGTGGTGATGGTCGGCATCTCCTGGGTCTCGGAGACCGGCTTCTCGGCCGCGCTGGCCGGGACGGAGGCACCGGTCACCGCGAGCGTGAGGATGCCACCGGTGACACCCGCGCGCAGTGCCCGCGAGGACGCGGAACGGCGGGGTTTCCGGTGGCTGGCTATGGCTGCGTTCGGGGACATGAGATCAACGGCTATCAGGGACCGCTGTCCCCTGCCAAGGCAAGTGGAGTGCGCCACATTTGACATGTGCACGGTGAACAAAACGGACTTTTGACGGTTCGTCGACGCATTCGAACGGGGTCCGAATTTCGTGATCATGTTCCTGTGCATGGCGTTTGCGGTCGCCGCGAGGGGATCGGGTGCCCTATCACCTTTACGCCGCGCTGCCAAGGCTTCCCGTTCGTCAAGGTTTTAGAGCATCAATTCGCATGAGATAGGTCACTCCTGAGTGCCCGTTATGCACCCGTGACCGCCGCTCGTGAACGCGTGCACGTACGAACGATCACGCCCGGGTCACGAGCGGGTCTCGTCGACCGGCCGCGCCCCCTATAGCGGTTGGGTGCGTCCAGCGCCAATTTGCCGTTATCGGCCATGTCTTGATAATGACGATGCCGCGATGACCAGCGATAACACGCGTGAATGTCACCTCTCGTGATCACTCGCGTGCTTCACGTGTGAAGATCACCGCTCATCCGACTTGATGATCGTTCGTCAGGTGGTGGAGATCACAAAGGCGTTGGCGTACCCCGTGTCGCAGATCACAGACTCGCGGGCATAAGATGCAGGCGGTCCGGGCTTGTGAACTGCCTCACATGTGCGCGATCTCCACGAGGTGAAGACCGAGTCCGGGCGGACCGCCATCCAGTCATCGTCGACTGAAGGGAGCGAGGACGGTGAACGCCTATGCGCCCATCCTCGTACTGGGTGCCCTCGGGGCAGGCTTTGCGATCTTCTCCGTCGTCATGGCCACCCTCATCGGGCCCCGCCGCTACAACCGGGCCAAGTTCGAGGCGTACGAATGCGGCGTCGAGCCGACCCCCCAGCCGTCCGGCGGCGGTCGCTTCCCGGTCAAGTACTACCTGACGGCGATGCTGTTCATCGTCTTCGACATCGAGATCGTCTTCCTCTACCCCTGGGCCGTCTCCTTCGACGCCCTGGGGTTGTTCGGGCTCGTCGAGATGCTCCTCTTCGCGCTCACCGTCTTCGTCGCCTACGCCTATGTCTGGCGCCGCGGCGGCCTGGAATGGGACTAGGAGCCACCCATGGGACTGGAAGAGAAGCTGCCCAGCGGCTTTTTGCTGACCACCGTCGAACAGGCCGCCGGCTGGGTGCGCAAGTCGTCGGTCTTCCCCGCGACCTTCGGACTGGCCTGCTGCGCCATCGAGATGATGACGACCGGCGCCGGGCGTTACGACCTGGCGCGCTTCGGCATGGAGGTCTTCCGCGGTTCACCGCGCCAGGCCGACCTGATGATCGTGGCCGGGCGGGTGAGCCAGAAGATGGCGCCCGTGCTGCGGCAGGTCTACGACCAGATGCCGAACCCCAAGTGGGTCATCTCCATGGGGGTGTGCGCCTCGACGGGCGGCATGTTCAACAACTACGCGATCGTCCAGGGCGTCGACCACATCGTCCCCGTCGACATCTATCTGCCGGGCTGCCCGCCGCGCCCCGAAATGCTGCTGGACGCCATTCTCAAGCTCCACCAGAAGATCCGCGAGACCAAGCTCGGCGTGAACCAGCGGGAAGCGGCCCGCGAGGCGGAGGAAGCGGCGCTCAAGGCGCTCCCGACGATCGAGATGAAGGGGCTGCTGCGGTGAGCGAGCAGGACGACCCGAACGCGCCGGGGCAGAACGTCCCCGCGCAGCGCGACACCACCGGCGACCTGATCGACGTCCGCCACGGCATGTTCGGCACGGCCAACGGCGGCGACACCTCCGGCTACGGCGGCCTCGTCCGCCCCGTGCGGCTGCCCGGCGCCGCCACCCGGCCGTACGGCGGCTGGTTCGACGAGGTCGCCGACGAGCTGGAAGGGGCCCTGGAGGAACAGGGTCTGGTGCCCGGGAACGTCATCGACAAGACCGTCGTCGACCGCGGTGAACTGACCTTCCACATCGAGCGGGAGTACCTCCCGGCCGTCGCCGGCGTCCTGCGTGACGACCCGGCGCTCCGCTTCGAGCTGTGCACCGGCGTCAGCGGGGTGCACTACCCCGGCGACAAGGGGCGCGAGCTGCACGCCGTCTACCACCTGCGCTCGATCACCCACAACCGGCTGATCCGGCTGGAGGTCTCGGCGCCCGACGCCGATCCGCACATCCCCTCGCTCGTCGACGTGTACCCGACCAACGACTGGCACGAGCGCGAGACCTACGACTTCTTCGGGCTGGTCTTCGACGGCCACCCCGCGCTCACCCGGATCATGATGCCGGACGACTGGCAGGGCTTCCCGCAGCGCAAGGACTACCCGCTCGGCGGCATTCCCGTCGAGTACAAGGGCGCCCGGATTCCGGCTCCCGACCAGCGGAGGTCGTACACCTGATGTCCCCCACCCCTTCCACCCCCGACGCACCCTCCGCCCCGTCCGGCCCCCGCGACACCACCGAGGGCCCCGTCTACACCGTCACCGGCGGCGACTGGGACGAGATCGCGCAGGCCGCGAGGAACGCGGACGACGAGCGCATCATCGTCAACATGGGGCCCCAGCACCCCTCCACCCACGGCGTGCTGCGGATCATCCTGGAGATCGACGGCGAAACCGTCACCGAGGCCCGCTGCGGCATCGGCTATCTGCACACCGGCATCGAGAAGAACCTCGAATACCGGACCTGGACGCAGGGCACCACCTTCGTCACGCGGATGGACTACCTGACGCCGTTCTTCAACGAGACGGCGTACTGCCTGGCCGTCGAGAAACTCCTCGGCATCACCGACCAGATCCCCGACCGCGCCTCCGTCATCCGCGTCCTGCTGATGGAGCTGAACCGTCTCTCCTCCCACCTCGTGGCCATCGCCACCGGCGGCATGGAACTCGGCGCCACCACCATCATGATCTACGGCTTCCGGGACCGCGAACACGTCCTGGACCTCTACGAGTTGATCACCGGCCTCCGGATGAACCACGCGTTCGTCCGCCCCGGCGGCCTCGCCCAGGACCTCCCGCCCGGCGCCGTCGACCAGGTCCGCGCCTTCGTCAAGAAGATGCGCAAGAACCTCCCCGAGTACGACAAACTCGCCACCGGCAACCCCGTGCTCAAGGCCCGGCTCCAGGACATCGGCCACCTCGACCTGGCCGGCTGCATGGCCACCGGCGCCACCGGACCCATCGTCCGCGCCGCCGGACTGCCGCACGACCTGCGCAAGGCACAGCCCTACTGCGGCTACGAGAACTACGACTTCGAGGTGCCGACCGCCGACACCTGCGACGCCTACGGCCGGTTCCTGATCCGGCTGGAGGAGATGCGCCAGTCGCTGCGCATCGTCGAGCAGTGCCTGGACCGGCTGGAACCGGGACCGGTGATGGTCGCGGACAAGAAGATCGCCTGGCCCGCGCAGCTCGCCCTCGGGCCCGACGGACTCGGCAACTCCCTCGACCACATCAAGAAGATCATGGGCACCTCGATGGAGGCCCTGATCCACCACTTCAAACTGGTGACGGAGGGCTTCCGGGTGCCGCCCGGACAGGCGTACTCCGCCGTGGAGTCCCCCAAGGGCGAACTGGGCGTCCACGTCGTCAGCGACGGCGGCACCCGCCCCTACCGGGTCCACTTCCGCGACCCCTCCTTCACCAATCTGCAGGCCATGGCGGCGATGTGCGAGGGCGGCCAGGTCGCCGACGTCATCGTCGCCGTCGCGTCCATCGACCCCGTGATGGGAGGCGTCGACCGGTGAGTGACGTCAGCCTGGGGATGCCCCAGCTCCCCGCCCCCGACTACCCGGCCGACGTACGGGAACGGCTGGCGGCCGACGCGAAGGAGGTGATCGCCCGCTACCCCGACTCCCGCTCGGCCCTGCTGCCGCTGCTGCACCTCGTCCAGTCCGAGGAAGGCCATGTCAGCCGTACCGGCATCCGCTTCTGCGCCGAGACGCTCGGCCTGACCACCGCCGAGGTCACCGCCGTGTCGACCTTCTACACCATGTACCGCCGCAGGCCCGGCGGCGACTTCCAGGTCGGCGTCTGCACCAACACCCTGTGCGCGGTGATGGGCGGCGACGCCATCTTCGACACGCTCCAGGAACACCTCGGCGTCGGCAACGGGGACACCACCGAGGACGGCAAGGTCACCCTCGAACACATCGAGTGCAACGCCGCCTGCGACTTCGCCCCCGTGGTGATGGTGAACTGGGAGTTCTTCGACAACCAGACCCCCGCCTCCGCCACCCGCCTCGTCGACGACCTGCGGGCCGGCCGCGCCGTCGAACCCAGCCGCGGCGCCCCCCTGTGCACCTTCCGGCAGACCGCCCGGATGCTCGCCGGCTTCCCCGACCGGCGGCCCGGCGCCGTCGAGGCGTCCGGCGGCGCGGGCCCCGCCTCCCTGGTGGGCCTGCGGCTCGCCAAGGGCGAGGCCGTACCGGGCCAGGCCGCCGATCATGTCGTCGCCCCCCGCCCCGCGGCCCCGTCCCCGGGCGAGCCACCGAGCGGCCACCCGGACGAACAGGCACCCCCCGGGCACCCCAGTTCGCACGACGCGCCCCGGGAGACCTCCGCGTCCGACGACGCCCGTAAGGCGGCCGACGACACGACCGGGCCGGTGTCCGAGGAGGGGAAGTGATGACCGTGGCAGCCGCATACGGAGGCCCCCCGCTGCCCGGGGCCGGGGGAGGGGAGGGCCCCGAGAAACTCCTCGTCCCCGTCCTCTCCGCCCACTGGGACCGCCCCAAGTCCTGGACGCTGGAGGAGTACCGCCGCCACGAAGGCTACGAGGGCATGCGCAAGGCCCTCGCCATGGCCCCCGACGATGTCATCGCCTACGTCAAGGACTCCGGACTGCGCGGCCGCGGCGGCGCGGGCTTCCCCACCGGGATGAAGTGGCAGTTCATCCCGCAGGGCGACAACAAGCCCCACTACCTGGTCGTCAACGCCGACGAATCGGAACCCGGCACCTGCAAGGACATCCCCCTCCTCTTCGCCAACCCCCACGCCCTCATCGAGGGCATGGTGATCGCCTGTCACGCCATCCGCTCGAACCTCGCCTTCATCTACGTACGCGGCGAGGTCGTCCCCGTCCTGCGGCGGCTGCACGAGGCCGTCCGGGAGGCGTACGCGGCGGGCCTCCTCGGCAAGGACATCCTCGGCTCCGGACTCGACCTGGACATCGTCGTGCACGCGGGCGCCGGCGCGTACATCTGCGGCGAGGAGACCGCGCTCCTCGACTCCCTGGAAGGCCGGCGCGGACAGCCCCGGCTGCGTCCCCCCTTCCCCGCGGTGGCCGGCCTCTACGCCTGCCCCACCGTCGTGAACAACGTCGAGTCCATCGCGTCGGTTCCCGCCATCATGAACCGCGGCAAGGACTGGTTCCGTTCCATGGGCAGCGAGAAGTCCCCCGGCTTCACGCTCTACTCGCTCAGCGGCCATGTCGCCCGCCCCGGCCAGTACGAGGCCCCCCTCGGCATCACCCTGCGCCAGCTCCTCGACCTCAGCGGCGGCATCCGCCCCGGACACCGCCTCAAGTTCTGGACCCCCGGCGGCTCCTCCACCCCGCTGCTCACCGAGGAACACCTCGACGTCCCCCTCGACTACGAGGGCGTCGGCGCCGCCGGATCGATGCTCGGCACCAAGGCCCTCCAGTGCTTCGACGAGACGACCTGCGTCGTCCGCGCCGTCACCCGCTGGACCGAGTTCTACGCCCACGAGTCCTGCGGCAAGTGCACCCCCTGCCGCGAGGGCACCTACTGGCTGGTGCAGCTGCTGCGCGACATCGAGGCCGGCAAGGGACGGACGAGCGACCTCGACAAGCTGGCCGACATCGCCGACACCATCAACGGCAAGTCCTTCTGCGCCCTCGGCGACGGCGCCGCCTCGCCGATCTTCTCATCGCTGAAGTACTTCCGCGAGGAGTACGAGCAGCACCTCACCGGCAAGGGCTGCCCCTTCGACCCCGCCAGGTCGACCGCCTGGGCCGACAACGACGCTCACCTGGGGGTGAACGCATGACCGTCACGACCGACGCCCCCCACGACGGGGGCGGCGCGGCGAAACCGCCGGAGGACCTGGTCACCCTGACGATCGACGGCATCGAGATCTCCGTCCCCAAGGGGACGCTGGTCATCCGCGCCGCCGAACTCCTCGGCATCGAGATCCCGCGCTTCTGCGACCACCCGCTCCTCGACCCGGTCGGCGCCTGCCGGCAGTGCATCGTCGAGGTCGAGGGCCAGCGCAAGCCGATGGCCTCGTGCACCATCACCTGCACCGAGGGCATGGTCGTCAGGTCCCAGCTCACCTCCCCGGTGGCCAAGAAGGCCCAGCGCGGGGTGATGGAACTGCTGCTGATCAACCACCCGCTGGACTGCCCGGTCTGCGACAAGGGCGGCGAATGCCCCCTCCAGAACCAGGCGATGCAGGTCGGCGACCCCGACACCCGCTTCGAGGGCCGCAAGCGCACCTACGAGAAGCCGGTGCCGATCTCCCCGCAGGTGCTGCTGGACCGCGAACGCTGCGTCCTGTGCGCCCGCTGCACCCGCTTCAGCAACCAGATCGCCGGCGACCCGATGATCGAACTCATCGAGCGCGGCGCCCTCGAACAGGTCGGCATCGGCGAGGGCGAGCCGTTCCGCTCGTACTTCTCCGGCAACACCATCCAGATCTGCCCGGTCGGCGCCCTCACCTCCGCCGCCTACCGCTTCCGTTCCCGCCCGTTCGACCTGGTGTCCTCGCCGGGCGTCTGCGAGCACTGCGCGGGCGGCTGCGCGATCCGCCACGACCACCGGCGCGGCAAGGTGATGCGGCGGCTCGCCGGCAACGACCCCGAGGTCAACGAGGAGTGGATCTGCGACAAGGGACGCTTCGCCTTCCGCTACGCCCAGCAGCGCGACCGGCTGCGGACCCCCCTCGTCCGTGACGAGGAGACCGGCCACCTCACCCCGGCGAGCTGGCCCGAGGCGCTGGCCGCCGCCGCCCGCGGGCTGGCCGCCGCCAAGGGCCGTACGGGCGTCCTGACCGGCGGCCGCCTCACCGCCGAGGACGCCTACGCGTACGCCAAGTTCGCCCGCGTCGCGCTGGGGACCCACGACATCGACTTCCGGGCGCGGCCGCACAGCGAGGAGGAGGCCGCCTTCCTCGCGGCCCGGGTCGCGGGCCGCGGCCGCGACCTCGGCGGCGAGGCGGTCACCTACACCGCGCTGGAGCAGGCGCCCGCCGTCCTGCTCGCCGGGATCGAGGCCGAGGAGGAGGCGCCCGGCGTCTTCCTGCGGCTGCGCAAGGCGCACCGCAAGCGCGGACAGCGCACCTACGGGCTCGCCCCCTTCGCCTCGCGCGGACTGGCCAAGGCCGGCGGCACCCTGCTGCCCGCCGCG
>NZ_JCANQV010000189.1:0-11704 GCF_059553635.1 Candidatus Streptomyces philanthi | reverse complement strand
ACCACCGGCGGCCCGCCGCCCGCACCGACCGGGTCGACACCGCCCTGCGCGCCCAACTCGGCGTCTCACTCGCCGAGTTCACCCAGCGCTGGCGGTCCTACCTCGCCCTGCGGCTGGGCTGAGTACACCTGGGGGCTGCCGCGGAGGTCCCGCCTGCCTCGCGGCGTCCGGCACGCACGCTCTCCGCGTTGCCGGGCCCGTCCCGGTACGACCGGTACCGGGACGACCCTCCGCCGTGCGATCGCACGCACCGGACGCCGCGACGTCCGCAACAGGCCCTCAGCGCGCCAACGCCCGGACGCCCCCGGGCACCGACCCGGTACTGTCGGCGGCGGGCCCGGACGACCGGGCGAGCCCGACCCCGCCGAGAGCGACCGCCGAGAGACCAGCGTGCACAAGACCCTCATCGTCACGAACGACTTCCCGCCCCGCCCCGGCGGCATCCAGTCCTTTCTGCACAGCATGGCGCTGCGCCTGGACCCGTCGCAGGTCGTCGTCTACGCCTCGACCTGGAAGCGGGGCGCGGAGGGCGCGGCGGCCACCGCGGCCTTCGACGCCGAGCAGCCGTTCCCGGTGGTCCGCGACCGTACGACGATGCTGCTGCCCACCCCCCGGGTGACCCGGCGTGCCGCCGGGCTGCTGCGGGAGCACGGCTGCTCCTCCGTCTGGTTCGGCGCGGCCGCACCGCTCGGCCTGATGGCGCCCGCGCTGCGCGCGGCCGGCGCCCGCCGGATCGTCGCCACCACCCACGGCCACGAGGCGGGCTGGGCCCAGCTCCCGGCCTCCCGGCAGCTGCTGCGCCGCATCGGCGAGGGCACCGACACCCTCACCTACCTCGGCGAGTACACCCGCTCCCGGATCGCCGGGGCGCTCGGCCCCCGGGCCGCGGCGCGGATGGTCCAGCTGCCGCCGGGCGTCGACGAGAAGACCTTCCACCCCGGCTCGGGCGGCGACGCGGTGCGGGCCCGGCTCGGGCTCGGCGGCCGCCCGGTCGTGGTGTGCGTCTCCCGGCTGGTGGCGCGCAAGGGCCAGGACACCCTGATCGAGGCGATGCCGCAGATCCTGGCGCGGGTCCCGGACGCGGTGCTGCTGATCGTCGGCGGCGGCCCGTACGAGAGCACCCTCCAGGCGCTGGCCGTGGAGAAGGGCGTCGCGGACGCGGTGCGGTTCACCGGCGCCGTGCCGTGGGAGGAGCTGCCGGCGCACTTCGGGGCGGGCGACGTCTTCGCGATGCCGTGCCGCACCCGCCGCGGCGGCCTCGACGTCGAGGGCCTGGGCATCGTCTACCTGGAGGCGTCCGCGACCGGGCTGCCCGTGGTGGCCGGCGACTCCGGTGGTGCCCCGGACGCGGTGCTCGACGGCGAGACCGGCTGGGTCGTCCCGGGCGGTTCGCCCACCGTGACGGCCGAGCGGATCACCGCCCTGCTTCAGGACCCGGAGCTGCGCGCCCGGATGGGCCGCCGCGGCCGGGCCTGGGTGGAGGAGAAGTGGCGCTGGGACCTGCTGGCGGAGCGGCTGAGGCAGCTGCTCTGAGTGCTCCGTCACCCCGCGTCAGTTCCGGTACAGCGCCTCGATCTCCTCGGCGAAGTCCTTCGCCACGACGCCGCGCTTGAGCTTCAGCGACGGGGTGACGTGCCCGGACTCCTCGGTGAACTGGTTCGGCAGGACGCGGAACTTGCGGACCGACTCGGCCTTGGAGACCGCGGCGTTGCCGTCGTCGACCGCCCGCTGCACGGCGGCCAGCAGCTCCGGGTCGTCCCGGAGTTCGGCCGCGGTGACGTCCCGGGGCCGGCCGTGCTCTGTGGCCCAGCGCGGCAGGAACTCCTGGTCGAGGGTGATCAGGGCGCCGACGAACGGGCGGCCGTCGCCGACGACCATGCATTCGGCGATCAGCGCATGGGCCCGGATGCGGTCCTCGATGACGGCCGGGGCGACGTTCTTGCCGCCCGCGGTGACCAGGATCTCCTTCTTGCGGCCGGTGATGGTGAGGTAGCCCTCCTCGTCGAGGGTGCCGAGGTCACCGGTGTGGAACCAGCCGTCGGAGAGCGCGTCGGCGGTCGCGGTCTCGTTGTTCCAGTACGAGGTGAACAGGTGCTCGCCGTGGAGCAGCACCTCGCCGTCGTCCGCGATCCGGATCACCGAGCCGGGCAGCGGCTGGCCGACGGTGCCGATCTTCTGCCGGTCCCAGGGGTTGAACGCGGTCGCCGCGCAGGACTCCGTCAGGCCGTAGCCCTCCAGGGCGAAGAAGCCGATGCCGCGGTAGAAGTGGCCGAGGCGTTCGCCGAGGGGGGCGCCGCCGGAGATGGCGTGGGTGGCGCGGCCGCCGAGGACGGCGCGCAGCTTGCCGTAGACGAGTCGGTCGAAGATCTTGTGCAGCAGTTTCTGGCCGAAGGACGGGCCGGAAGGGGTGTCCAGCGCCCGGCTGTAGGCGACGGCGGTGTCGGCGGCCTTGTCGAAGATCTTGCCCTTGCCGTCGGCCTGCGCGGTGGCGCGCGCCGCGTTGTAGACCTTCTCGAAGACCCGCGGTACGCCGAGGAGCAGCGTCGGCCGGAACGAGGCGAGGTCGTCGGTGAGGTGCTTGATGTCGGGGGCGTGACCGAGCTTGATCGGCGCCATCACCGACGCGACCTGCACCAGCCGGCCCAGGACGTGGGCGACGGGGAGGAAGAGGAGGACGGAGGAGTCGCCGGTGCGGAAGAGGGGCTTGAGACGTTCGACGACGTTGCCGCACTCGGCGAAGAAGCTGCGGTGGGTGAGGACACAGCCCTTGGGGCGGCCGGTGGTGCCCGAGGTGTAGACGATGGTGGCGGGGGTGTCGGCGTCGGCCAGCGCGCTGCGGGCGTCCACCTCGTCGTCGGTGATGCCCTCGCCGGCCGTGGTGAGGCGGGCGACGGCGTCCCGTTCGATCTGCCAGACGTGCGCCAGCGCGGGCAGCCGGTCGCGGACCGACGCGACGGCGTCGGCGTGCGCGTCGCTCTCGACGAGGCAGGCCACGGCGCCGGAGTCGCCGAGTATCCACTGGATCTGCTCGGGGGAGCTGGTCTCGTACACGGGGACGGTGATGGCGCCCGCGCTCCAGATCGCGAAGTCCAGCAGCGTCCACTCGTAGCGGGTGCGCGACATCAGGCCGACGCGGTCGCCGGGGGAGATGCCGGCCGCCATCAGGCCCTTGGCGGCGGCGCGGACCTCGGTGAGGAACTGCGTCGCGGTGACGTCCTGCCACTGACCGTCCACCTTGCGGCCCACGACCGCGACATCGGGGTGCTGCGCGGCGTTGCGGCGGATGAGATCCGTCAGGTTCCCGTCCGCGGGGACCTCGTAAAGGGCCGGAAGGCTGAACTCGCGCAAGACTGCTGCTCCTCAGTGGCGCCGGTGCCACGACGCTGTGTGGTGCACCGGTTGCGGTCCATGATCAGGCAGGAAGTGGACTGCCCGGACGTTACCCACCGGTATGAGATTGGGATAGGGGTGCTCAGTTGTTCGATGCGTCACACGCCGAAAGGCGCGTCCCGGACTGCCCCGTCGCAGTCCCGTACGCGACCGGTGGCACGAAGCAGGGTCCACGCCCCGCACCACCGGTCAGACCCTAGACCAGCCTCTCGGTGACCCGAAAGTAACCACGGACCGGGCACACGGCCTCCCGCGCGTCACCCGGACGGCCGTAGGGTGACGCCATGCGTCTGCACGTGGTCAGTGATGTACACGGGAACAGCCGGGACCTCGCCCGCGCCGGCACCGGGGCCGACGCCCTGATCTGCCTCGGCGACCTCGTCCTCTTCCTCGACTACGCCGACCACGGCCGCGGCATCTTCCCCGACCTCTTCGGCGCCGACAACGCCCGCCGCTTCATCGCGCTGCGCACCGCCCGCCGCTTCGACGAGGCCAAGGCCCTCGGCCGCCGCCTGTGGGAGGAGGCCGCCGAGCGCTCCGGCACCGGCCGCCGCGAACTGATCGAGGCCGCCGTCCGCAAGCAGTACGCCGAACTCTTCGCCGCCTTCCCCACCCCCACGTACGCCACCTACGGCAATGTCGACGTCCCGCACCTGTGGACGGAGTTCGCCCGCCCCGGCACCACCGTCCTCGACGGCGACCGCGCCGAGATCGGCGGCCGGGTCTTCGGCTTCGTCGGCGGCGGCCTCACCTCACCGATGCGCACCCCCTACGAGATCTCCGACGAGGAGTACGCCGCCAAGATCGAGGCGATCGGCGAGGTCGACGTGCTGTGCACCCACATCCCGCCGGACGTCCCCGAACTCTGCTACGACACCGTCGCCCGCCGCTTCGAACGCGGCAGCCCGGCCCTGCTGCACGCCATCCGCGCCACCCGCCCCCGCTACGCCCTCTTCGGCCACGTCCACCAGCCGCTCGCCGCGCGGATGCGCGTCGGCCGCACCGAGTGCGTCAACGTCGGCCACTTCCGCGCGACCGGGAAGCCCTACGTCCTGGAATGGTGATCCACCGGGGCCCGTGGGTGCGCGCCGTACCGCGTGCGACCGCGCGGTAGCCTTCAGCGGCAGGGACACCGTGTTCTCAGCACGCCGGCCGGCGGCGGAAATCGGCATGAATCGGCATGGAGGAAAGACGGCGATGGCCGAACACACCAGCTCTAGCATCACGATCGAGGCGGCACCCGCCGAAGTGATGGCGGTGATCGCCGACTTCGACCGCTACCCGCAGTGGACCGGGGAGGTCAAGGAGGCCGAGGTGCTGGCCAAGGACGACCGGGGCCGCGCCGCCCAGGTCCGGCTGCTGCTGGACGCCGGGGCCATCAAGGACGACCACACCCTCGCCTACACCTGGACCGGTGACGACGAGGTCAGCTGGTCGCTGGTCAAGTCCCAGATGCTGCGCGCCCTCGACGGCTCCTACCGGCTCGCCCCGCTCCGCGGCGGCGCCGCCACCGAGGTGACCTACCGCCTCACCGTCGACGTCAAGATCCCCATGCTCGGGATGATCAAGCGCAAGGCCGAGAAGGTCATCATCGACCGCGCCCTGGCCGGCCTGAAGAAGCGCGTGGAGAGCGGTCCCGCCGACGAGGCCGAGAAGCACTGAGCGTGCGCACCGTCCTCGTCACGGGCCAGGGCGGCGCCGGCCGCACCACACTGGCCGCCGCCACCGCCCTGGCCGCCGCCCGCGACGGCGCCCGCGTCCTGCTGCTCACCACCGGCAACGGCGCCGCGCACGAGGTGCTCGGCACCCGCGTCGGCGGCACGCCCACCGCGCTGGCCACCGGCCTGGACGTCCGCGCCCTCGATCCGGGCGACCGCTTCCGCCAGGAGTTCCTGGCCTTCCAGGACCGCGCGGGCGCCGTCCTCGACCTGCTGGGCGCCACCCCCTTCGACGAGGACGAGCTGACCGAACTGCCCGGCTCCGACGCGTTCGCGCTGCTCCACGCCCTGCGCGCGGCGCACGAGGCCGGCCGCTGGGACACCGTCGTCGCCGACCTGCCCCCCGCCGAGGAAACGATCCGGCTCCTCGCCCTGCCCGCCCAGGCGCGCCGCTACCTGCGCCGGCTGCTGCCCCCGGAACGCCAGGCCGCCCGCGCCCTGCGCCCCGTCCTCGCCCAGCTCGCCGGGGTCCCGCTGCCCGCCCAGAAGCTCTACGAGGCCGCCGACCGCTGGGAGCGGGAGCTCGCCGCCGTCCAGCGCGTCATCGACGCCCCCGGCACCACCGTCCGCCTGGTCACCGAGGCGGGCCCGGTCGCCGCCGCCGCGCTGCGCCCGGTGCGCGCCGGCCTCGCCCTGCACGGCCGCCGCACCGACGCCGTCCTCGTCAACAAACTGCTGCCCGCCGGCTCCGCCGACCCCTTCCTCACCGCGCTCCGTGAGAACCAGCGAACCGCCCTGGCGACGCTGTGCGAGGAGTTCCCCGGCGTCCCCGTCCACGAGGTGCCGCACCTGGGCCGCGACCCCCGCGGCACCGGCACACTCGCCGCCCTCCTCGACGGGCCCGCGGCGAGCGGGGCCATAGCCGGCGCGGCGGACGCCGCCGTACCGGCCGCCGACCCCTGGACCGTCGAGGACCACCTGGCCACCGACGGCCTGCTCGTCTGGCGGGTCCCCCTTCCCGGAGCGGAACGCGACGGGCTCGGCCTGGTCCGCCGCGGCGACGAGATCGTCGTCTCCGTCGGCCGCCACCGCCGCATCCGCACCCTGCCGTCCGCGCTGCGCCGCTGTACCGTCGCCGGGGCCGGGCTGCGCGACGGGGTGCTCAGCATCCGCTTCCGCCCCGATCCGGCGCTCTGGCCCGCGGGCGACTGAAGCCCGTACCACCGTTCGGGTACCGTCAGAGGTGGGTGACGGCCGCGGACCGGCCGTGCGGTCGCCGGGCGGCCGTCCGCCGCAGGAGTTGATGGAGTTCACGATGAGTGATGCCACCGAGCGCCCCACCGGCCACGGGGCCGGCCCCGACGCCGACGCCTGGGCCACGGCCTGCGCCGAGGACCTCGCCGCAGAGCGGGCCCGGCGCCGTGCCGAGTACGGCACACCGCCCGGCAGCGCGGCCGAGGAGCTGCGCAAGCTCGCCGAGGCGGTGAGCGACCGGCTCGCCGGCGTCCGGCTGCCCGCGGCGCTGGGCGGCATGGCCGCGCAGAGCGCCGTCAACGAGCTGTTCCGGCAGGCCAAGGCCGCCGTCGAGCCCGTCGTCGAGCGCCACCCCGACGTCTTCGACCACCTCGCGGCGGCCGGCTCCGAACTCCTCGCCGCCTACCGTTCCGCCGTCGCCGACAGTGAGGCCCGCTGGACCCGCGACCGGCCCGAGGACCACCCCGGCCAGGCCCCCGGCCACGGCGGCGACCCCCGCGACGACGGTGGTCCCACGGGCCCCGAGCGCATCGATCTCGACTGACTCTCGGTCTCTTCCCGCTCCGGTACGGTGTTCCACGGCGGGGTACGAGTGAAAACTGAGGGACACATGGGACTCACCATCGGCGTCGACATCGGCGGCACGAAGATCGCGGCCGGTGTGGTCGACGAAGCGGGTTCGATCCTTGAGACGTGCAAGGTAGCGACCCCCCTGGCCACCGACGCGCTGACCGAGGCCATCGCCGACGCGGTGCGCACCGTCGGCAGCGGCCACCGCGTCGAGGCCGTCGGCATCGGTGCCGCCGGCTATGTCGACGAGAAGCGGGCCACGGTCCTCTTCGCCCCCAACATCGACTGGCGCCACGAACCGCTCAAGGACAAGATCGAGCAGCGCGTCGGCCTTCCCGTCGTCGTCGAGAACGACGCCAACGCCGCGGCCTGGGGCGAGTACAAGTTCGGCGCGGGCAAGGGCCACAGCGACGTCATCTGCATCACGCTCGGCACCGGCCTGGGCGGCGGCATCATCATCGGCAACAAGCTGCGCCGCGGCCGCTTCGGCGTCGCCGCCGAGTTCGGCCACATCCGCGTCGTCCCCGACGGCCTGCTCTGCGGCTGCGGCAGCCAGGGCTGCTGGGAGCAGTACGCCTCCGGCCGCGCCCTGCTGCGCTACGCCCGCCAGCGCGCCTTCGCCACCCCCGAGAACGCCCAGCTGCTGCTCTCGCTCGGCGACGGCACCTCCGCGGGCATCGAGGGCCGCCACGTCAGCGAGGCCGCCCGCAAGGGCGACCCGGTCGCCGTCGACTCCTTCCGCGAGCTGGCCCGCTGGGCCGGCGCGGGCCTGGCCGACCTGGCGTCCCTCTTCGACCCGTCCGCCTTCATCGTCGGCGGCGGCGTCTCGGACGAGGGCGAGCTGGTCCTCGACCCGATCCGCAAGTCCTTCCGCCGCTGGCTGGTCGGCAACCAGTGGCGTCCGCACGCCCAGGTCCTCGCCGCCGAACTCGGCGGCAAGGCCGGCCTCGTCGGCGCCGCCGACCTCGCCCGCCAGGGCTGACACCGATGACCGCCGAGCACCCCGGACTCCCCGCGTCCGCCACCGGCGAGGACGGCGCCGCGGTCGTCCGGGTGCTCGGCTACAACGTCCGTTCGCTGCGGGACGACCCGGCCGCGCTGGCCCGGGTCGTCCGGGCCTGCGCCCCCGACCTCGTCCTGGTGCAGGAGGCGCCGCGGTTCTTCCGCTGGCGCAGGGCCGCCGAGCGGCTGGCCCGCGCCTGCGGCCTGGTGTACGTCACGGGCGGCGCCACCGCCGCCGGGCCGATGATCCTCTCCACTCTCCGCGTCCGTGCGGAGCGGGCCGAGGACGTCCTGCTGCCGCGCACCCCCGGCCTGCACCAGCGGGGCCTGGCCACCGCCGTCGTCCGCGTCGGCCGCGCCCGCTTCGGGGTGGTCAGCTGCCACCTCAGCCTCGACGCCCGCGAGCGCCGTGACCAGGCCCGGCTGCTGCTGGAGCGTCTGGCGGCGATGGACGTGCCGTACGCGGTCGTGGGCGGTGACCTCAACGAGCGGCCGGACGGCCGTGCCTTCCGGCTGCTCACGGACACCCTCACCGACGCCTGGGCGGCCCGCCCGTGGGGCGGCGAGCACACCTCGCCCTCCGGCGCCCCCCACCAGCGCATCGACGCGATCCTCACCACGGACGGCATCGACGTCCTGGGCTGCGGGGTCCCGCGCGCGCTGCCGGGCGTGTCGGACGCCGACCTGCGGGCGGCGACCGATCATCTGCCGGTGCTCGCGGCCCTGCGCGTCCCGGCGGCGGACGAGGGCTGACGGGGCGCCGCCCGGGGCTCAGACCACGGCGCCGCTGCCCGGCATCCCGTCGTCGTCCTCGTCGTCGTGCTTCATCCGGGCCACCAGCGTGCCGAAGCCGCCGAGGAAGCCGCCGACGCCCAGCACCGTGATCCACCACGTCACCGGCTGCTGGAGGAGCACCGTCAGCACCAGCAGCAGCGGCCCGCCGAGCACCGCGATCCAGGCGAACCGGGTCGTCACGTCGGCCTTCGGCAGCGGGGGCGGCTCGGGCGGGACGAAGTGCCCCTCATCGGTCTCGTCGAAGTCGTCGTCGGACGGCTCCGCCGCCTTCCAGTCCCGCGGCCCGACGCCGGGCGCGAAGACGACGGACCCCCCGAGCCGTCCGGTCCCCGGCGGCTTCGGCGCGTCCGGCTTCCCGGGGTCGCCGCCGTCCGCGCTCTCCCGCTCGTCCTTGCCGTCCGGGGGCGGGGGGATGTCCGGCTCCTTGCCGTAGCCCGCGACGATCTGCGCCCAGGCGGCCTCTTCGTCCAGCGGATCGCGGGGATCGCGCGGGCTACGCTCCGCCACGGTGCGCCGTCCCCTCCCCGGACGCGCTGCCCGCGAGGGCCGGCCCGGCCTCGGGGGCCAGCCGGGCGATGAAGGCGGCGGTGTCGCGGAAGATCTGCTCGGCGTCGTGGTCCAGCGTCGCCACGTGGTAGCTGCGCTCCAGCACCGTCCGGCCGACGTCCCGGGAGGAGACCCGGCTGAGGATGCGCTCGGAGTCCGTGGGCGGGACGACATGGTCCTGCGGGCTGGTCATCACCAGCAACGGCTGGGTGACGCGGGGGAGTTCGGAGTCCGTCAGCCGGAAGAACCGGCGCACCGAGTGCGCCGCGTGCAGCGGTACCCGGTCGTAGCCGGTCTCCCGCGCGCCCGGCTTGGCGATGTCGCTGGACAGCCCCTTGGACGACCGGACGACGTGCCGCAGCACCGGCAGCAGCGGGGCGGCCGCGTCGTGCACACCGTTGGCGGGGTTGACCACCACCACGCCGCTGATCGCGTCGCCGTGCAGCTCGGCGAGGCGCAGCGCGAGCGCGCCGCCCATCGACAGCCCGCAGACGAACACCTTGGTACAGCGCGCGGACAGCTCCCGCAGCGCGCGGTCGACCTCCGCGTACCAGTCCTGCCACGTGGTGACCTGCATGTCCTGCCACCGGGTGCCGTGCCCCGGCAGCAGCGGCAGGACGACCGTCAGCCCGCGATCGGCGAGATACTCGGCCCAGGGACGTACGGACTGGGGGGAGCCGGTGAAGCCGTGGCACACGAGGACGCCGACCTCTCCGCCGTCGTGGCGGAACGGCTCGGCTCCGGGAAGGAGCGGCACCGGGGGTCTCCGATCGGTGAGGGGCCTGGTGAGTTACTTCAGGGTACGCGGAGTGACGCCGCCCGGGTAGGCCGGGCGACGGCCGACGGGGCGGCCGTGCCGGGGCAGGTTAAGGTCTTTGCGTCACACACAGGAGGCAGTCGGTTGATCTACGGCGCAATGAAGTTTTCCCTCGGCGGGTCGCTCAAGCTCGCCTTCCGGCCCTGGGTCGAGGGCCTGGAGAACATCCCCGCCGAGGGTCCGGCGATCCTCGCGAGCAACCACCTGTCCTTCTCGGACTCCTTCTTCCTGCCCGCGGTGCTCGACCGCAAGGTGACCTTCATCGCGAAGTCGGAGTACTTCACCACGCCCGGCGTCAAAGGAAAGCTGACCGCGGCGTTCTTCAAGGGCGTCGGCCAGCTGCCCGTCGACCGCTCCGGGGCCCGGGGCGCCGGCGAGGCCGCGATCAAGAGCGGTATCGAGGTCCTGGCGCGCGGTGAACTCTTCGGCATCTACCCGGAGGGCACCCGCTCCCCGGACGGCCGGCTCTACCGGGGCAAGCCCGGCGGCCTGGCCCGGGTCGCGCTGGCCTCCGGCGCCCCGGTGATCCCGGTGGCGATGATCGACACCGAGAAGGTGCAGCCGCCCGGCAAGGTCGTACCGAAGATGATCCGTCCGGGCATCCGCATCGGCAGGCCGCTGGACTTCTCGCGGTACCAGGGCATGGAGGGGGACCGGTACATCCTGCGCTCGATCACCGACGAGGTGATGTACGAGATCATGAAGCTCTCGGGGCAGGAGTACGTCGACATCTACGCCACCGCCGCCAAGCGGCAGATCGCGGAGGCGGAGAAGAAGGCCGAGGCGGAGAAGAAGGCCGAGGCGGAGAAGACCGGCCGCACCAAGAAGGGCCGGGGCAAAAAGGGAACGGGCGGCAGGGCCGGGACCGGGGCGTAGACGCACCCGGCGAGGGGTGGGGACGTCGTTGGCGGACACGGATACGGACACGGACGGACGGGCGGACACGGGCGCGGGGGGCCGCGCGGCGGACGACGGCGGGCGCACCGGGCGGCCCCCCGTCCTGCGGATGTCCGTCGAACTCCCGCTGTGGCGGGCACTGACCGGCTACCGGGTGATGACGCTCTTCTACGTCCTCGCCCTGGTCGGCTTCTCGTACCGCAAGTACGAGCATCCGCTGGTCGCCGTCGGCTACACGGCCGCGCTCACCTGCTGGATGGCGCTGACCTGGCGGCGCACCACCTCGCCGGAGCGCTGCACCCGGCGCTTCCTCGTCCTCGACCTCGCCTTCGCGGTCGGCGGCATCCTGCTGACCCTGGTGGCCGACGGGCCCGAGCGCATCCTGGGCGGCGCGCCGACGCTGCCGTCGATATGGACGGCGGGCCCGGTCCTCGGCTTCGCGATCAAGGGGGGCTGGCGCTGGGCCGCGGCGGCCGCCACCGGCGTCGGCGTGGTCAATCTCGTCGAGCGGCAGGAACTGGCCGGCTCCACGATCCACAACATCGTCCTGGTGTGGGTGGCCAGCGTCGCCATCGGCTATGTCGTCGAGGTGGCCCGCGCCAGTGAGCGCACCCTGGCCCGCGCCCTCCAGATCGAGGCCGCGACCCGGGAGCGGGAGCGGCTGGCCCGCGACATCCACGACAGCGTCCTCCAGGTGCTGGCCATGGTGCAGCGGCGCGGCGCCGCGATCGGCGGCGAGGCGGCCGAGCTGGGCCGGATGGCGGGCGAACAGGAG
>NZ_JCANQV010000188.1:0-11780 GCF_059553635.1 Candidatus Streptomyces philanthi | reverse complement strand
GCGGCGGGCGCCCGGGGTTTCGCGGACGAGGTGTTCGCGGTGCTGCGGCAGGGCGAGAGCCGGACGACGGACGCGGGGCAGCGGGTGCGGCTGGACGCCCGGCCGTCGCTGGTCCCCGACGCCGGTCAGAAGAAACGTATCGCCCGGGAGGCGGCGCGTACCGAGGACGGCGCGCGGGCCACCCGGACGTCCGCCCGGACCGCCGGGCAGGGCTTCACCCCGGAGTGCCCCTCCCGCGTCGTGTGCGCCTCGGTACCGGCGCCGTACACCGAGTTCGGCGACGGTGACTACGGCAACCACGACCTCGCCGACCGGCCGCGCGACCAGTCCGTCGACACCATCGTCATCCACGACACCGAGGAGTACTGGGACAAGACCCTCCAGCTGGTCCAGGACCCCACCTACGTCTCCTGGCACTACACGGTGCGGTCCGCCGACGGGCTGATCGCCCAGCACGTCCCCACCAAGGACGTCGCCTGGCACGCCGGGAACTGGTACGTCAACTCGCACTCCCTCGGCATCGAGCACGAGGGCTTCCTGGCCTCCCCCGACGGCTGGTACACGGAGGCGATGTACCGCTCGTCGGCCCGGCTGGTGAAGTACCTCGCCGGCAAGTACGGCATCCCGCTGGACCGGCAGCACATCCTGGGGCACGACAACGTCCCCGGCACCGGCCCGTCCACGGTCAAGACCATGCACACCGACCCGGGCCCGTTCTGGGACTGGGCGCACTACTTCGCGCTGATGGGCAAGCCGTTCAAGGCGAGTGCCGGGCCGTTCGGCGGGCTGGTGACGATCCGGCCGGACTACGACCGCAACCGGCCGGAGTACACGGACTGCGAGGAGGGCACCGGCAAGCCCTGCGCCCCGCACGGCTCGTCCTCCGTCCGGCTGCACACCGCGCCGTCCGAGGACGCCCCGCTGGTCAAGGACGCGGGGCTGCACCCGGACGGCGGTGACTCCACGCACGACGTCAACGACACCGGGGCGCGCGCCACCACCGGCCAGCGGTTCGCGGTCGCGGGACGCTCCGGCGACTGGACGGCGGTCTGGTACCTGGGGCAGAAGGCGTGGTTCCACGATCCGCGCCGGCACCCCACGGCGGTGAGCGCGAAGGGCCTGGTCGCCGTCCCGAGGCGGGACCGGGGTGAGATCCCGGTCTACGGCGTGGCGTATCCGGAGAAGGACGCGTATCCGGCCGGTGTCCCCGTCCAGAAGATCAATCCGCTGCCGTACCGGCTGGCGCCGGGCCAGGCGTACGCGGTGGGGTCACGGGTGCGCGGTGAGTACTTCTCCGCGCCGGGGTTCGACCCCGCCACGCACACCGTGGTGCGGGGCAAGGACGTGTACTACGAGATCCAGGTCGGGCACCGCGTCGGCTATGTCCGGGCGGACGACGTGACCGTGCGGCCGTCGGGCGTGTAGCGGCGGCGGGCCGCGCCGGGGCATCGGTCCCCCGGCGCGGCCCGCCGGCTCACGCCTGCTGGAAGAGTTCGGCGGGCAGCGGCTTGAGGAGGGCGTAGAGGTCGTCGGTGATCGGCCGGTCCCAGCTGGCGATGGTGACCAGGACGCCGTCGCTGCGGTCGAACTGGACGCAGGAGACGCGGCTCTCGGAGCACTTGACGCGCTTGACGATCAGCAGGTTGCCGTCGTGCATCACCGGGGTGTCCTCGCTCCCGACGACCGTCACCGGCTCGTCGTTGCCGAGCGCGGCGAGCAGCTGCGCCACCTCGAAGGGGACCTCGTCCTCGTCCAGCTCGCGGGCCGGGGAGCCCTCCGGGAGATTCCCGATGATCATCGCGGGGCCGCGGCCGCCGAACAGGTCGTAGCGGAGGAAGACGCCCTGGCAGGTGCCGTCGGGAGCGGGCAGCAGCCCCGCCCCGAGGTTGCCCGGCCAGTCGCCGGGATCCATGGCGAGGACGTCGAAGTCAGGCCCTGCGGGCGTGGCTGCGCTGCGGCGGCGGAGGAAGGACATGCCGCCATCGTACGTGGCCCGCGGACACACCCCGCGCCTGCGGCATGGCTCAGGTGCCCGGCGGCTGCGCCGCGACCACCCACATGGCGAAAAACTGGGCGCCGCCCCCGTAGGCGTGTCCCAGGGCGCGGCGGGCGCCGGGGACCTGGTGGGCGCCGGCGCGGCCGCGGACCTGGAGGGCGGCCTCGGCGAAGCGGAGCATGCCGGAGGCGCCGATGGGGTTGGTGGACAGCACTCCGCCGGAGGGGTTGACGGGCAGGTCGCCGTCGAGGGCGGTGGCGCCGGACTCGGTCATCCGCCAGCCCTCGCCCTCCGGGGCGAGTCCGAGGTTCTCCAGCCACATCGGCTCGTACCAGCTGAAGGGCACGTACAGCTCGGCGACGTCGATCTGGCGGCGGGGGTCGGTGATGCCGGCCTGCCGGTAGACGTCGGCCGCGCAGTCCCGGCCGGCGCGGGGCGAGACGAAGTCCTTGCCGGCGAAGAGGGTGGGTTCGCTGCGCATCGCGCCGCCGTGGACCCAGGCGGGCGGGTGCGGGGCGCGGGCGGCGCCGTCGCGGCCGGTGAGGACCATGGCGCAGGCGCCGTCGGAGGAGGGGCAGGTCTCGGAGTAGCGGACGGGGTCCCACAGCATCGGGGAGGAGCGGACCTTCTCCAGGGTGAGGTCGTGCTCGTGGAGGTGTGCGTAGGGGTTCTTCAGCGCGTTGCCGCGGTCCTTGTGGGCGACGAGGGTGCCGGTGGTGGCGGGGGCGCCGGAGCGGCGGATGTAGGCGCGGACGTGGGGAGCGAAGAAGCCTCCGGCGCCGGCGAGCAGCGGGGGCTGGAAGGGGACGGGGAGGGACAGTCCCCACATGGCGTTGGACTCGGACTGCTTCTCGAAGGCGACGGTGAGGACGGTGCGGTGGACGCGGGCGGCGACGAGGCGGGCGGCGACGAGGGCGGTGGAGCCGCCGACGGAACCGGCGGTGTGGACGCGCAGCAGCGGTTTGCCGGCGGCGCCGAGGGCGTCGGCGAGGTACAGCTCGGGCATCATGACGCCCTCGAAGAAGTCGGGGGCCTTGCCGAGGACGACGGCGTCGATGTCGGACCAGGTCAGTGCCGCGTCGTCGAGGGCGCGGCGGGCGGCCTCGCGGACCAGTCCGGCGAGGGAGACGTCGCGGCGGGCGGCGGCGTGCGCGGTCTGGCCGACGCCGACGACGGCGACCGGCTCCCTGCTGCTCATGACTCCCCCTCCAGGACGGCGACCAGGTTCTGCTGAAGGCACGGGCCCGAGGTGGCGTGGGCGACGGCGCGGTCACAGGCGCCGCGCTGGATGCGGGCGGCGGCCTCGCCGACGCGGATCAGCCCGGCGGCCATGACGGGGTTGGCGGCGAGGGCGCCGCCGGAGGGGTTGACGCGGACGGTGTCGTCCAGGCGCAGGGCGCGGCGCAGGACGACCTCCTGGGAGGTGAAGGGGGCGTGCAGTTCGGCGGTGTCCGGGGGCCGGTCGAAGTGTCCGGCGCGGGTGGCGGCGAGGCGGGTGGACGGGGAGTCGGTGAGGTCGCGCAGGCCCAGGGCGTGGGGTTCGACGCGGTGGTCGATGCCGCGTATCCAGGCGGGGCGGTCGGCCAGGCGGCGGGCGGTGTCGCCGGCGGCGAGGACGACGGCGGCGGCGCCGTCGCCGACGGGCGGGCAGTCGCCGACGCGGAGCGGGGCGACGACGGTGCCGCCCATGGGGACGGTGCCGCGCAGTTGGGCGTGCGGGTTGTCCGCGGCGTCGGCCCGGCTGCGGGCGGCGATCGCGGCGAGCTGCCCGGGGTCGGTGTGTCCGGCGTCGATCAGGGCGCGGGCCTGGAGGGCGGCGAGGGCGACGGGGTCGGGCCAGAGGGGGGCGAGGTGGTAGGGGTCGAGCTGGCGGGTGAGGACGGCGCGCAGGTCGCCCGCGCAGGAGGTGCCGTAGGCGTAGACGAGGGCGGTGTCGGCCTCGCCGGTGAGCAGGGTGACCCAGGCTTCGTACAGGGCCCAGGCGCCGTCGGCCTCGACGTGGGACTCGGCGACCGGTGGCCAGGCGCCGACGCCGTCGAGGGCCATGGTGAAGGAGAAGGGGCGTCCGGCGAGGTAGTCGGAGGAGCCGGAGCAGAGGAAGCCGATGTCCCGGGCGCGCAGGCCGGTGCGGTCGAGGACCTCGTGGAGGACGGGCATGAGCAGTTCGGCCTCGGAGGTGCCGGTGCGGTCGCGGACCCGGTCGCTCTGCGCGAACGCGACGACGGCGATCTCGCGCATCAGATCAGCTCCTTGTAGCTGTCGTAGTCGGCGTCGGGTTCGCCGGTGGGGCGGTAGTGGTCGGGGTGGCGGCCGGTGCCGGTCCAGACGGGTTCGACGCGCAGGCCCATGCGGACCTGGTCGTAGGGGATGCCGCCGATGCGGGCGTGCAGGGGCAGGTCGGCGCCGTCGAGGGCGATGTGGGCGTAGACGTAGGGGACCTCGACGGCGGTGTGTGCCGGGTGGCGGGAGGTGATGTTGACGATGCAGAAGGTGGTGACGGTGCCCTTGGGGCCGACCTCGATGGGGGTGCCGGTGGCGACGCCGCAGGTGGGGCAGGCGCCGCGGGGCGGGACGTAGACCTTGCGGCAGGAGGGGCAGCGTTCGCCGGTGATGCGGTGGTCAGCGAGTGCGGTGAGGTAGCGGGACTGGGCCCGGCCGGGGGCGTAGGTGTAGTCGAGGCGGGTGGGGACGGTGATGCCGGTGACGGGGTCGGGGAACCGTCCGTCGTGCGGCCGGGGTTCCGTCGCGGCGGCCGGTCCCGGTGCCTCGTCCGGCTCGAAGCAGGCGATGTCGGTGAGGGCGCCGGTGCGGTCGGCGGCCCAGCGGACGCGGACACGCAGCCCGGTGCGGACGGCGTCGGGGCCAGGTGCGTCGAGGACGTGCAGCAGGGCGGTGTCGGCGCCGTCGAGGCGGACGAGGACCCAGGCGAAGGGGGTGGCGAGCGGCTGGCCGGGGCGCGGGGCGGGGTTCCAGGCCCAGGTGGTGACGGTGCCGGTGGGGGCGACCTCGACCAGGTCGCGGATGTCCTCGGCGGTGTCCGGGTCGTGTTCGCAGGGCGGGACGATCACCCGGCCGCCGTGGGTGCGGGCGCCGAGGACGGTGCGTTCGCGCAGGCCGGTGAGGAAGGCGCCCTGGACGGGGCCGAGGGAGCGGGTGAAGGGGAACTCCACGACGAGGGGCGCGGTCAGGAGGTCGTCAGGGGTGCGGGGCTGCGGTGTCATACGGCACTCCGGGGGTGTCAGGCGCGCCGGAAGACCGGCGGGCGCTTCTCCGCGAAGGCCCGGGAGCCCTCCTTGGCGTCCTCGGTGGCGAACACCGGCCAGCCACGGGCGAGTTCGGCCGCCAGGCCGTCCTCCTCGGTCATGGCGGCGGTCTCGTACACGGACGCCTTGACGGCCTCGACGGCGAGCGGGCCGCAGGCGTTGATCCGTTCGGCGATCTCCAGGGCCGTCTCCAGGGCGGTGCCGTCGGGGACGACGCGGCCGATCAGTCCGATGCGGGCGGCCTCCGGCGCGGGGTAGGGGCGGCCGGTGAGCAGCATCTCCAGGGCGTGGGTGCGGGGGATCTGGCGGGCGAGGCGGACGGTGGAGCCGCCGAGGGGGAACAGTCCGCGCCGTACCTCGAAGAGGCCGAAGACGGCGCTCTCGCCGGCCACCCGGATGTCGGTGCCCTGGAGGATCTCCGTGCCGCCGGCGACGCAGTGGCCCTCGACGGCGGCGATCACGGGTTTGCGGGGGCGGTGGTGGCGCAGCAGGGCCTTCCAGTGCAGGTCGGGGTCCTCCCGCAGGCGGGCGCGGTAGCGCTCGTCGGCGAAGCCGTCGCCGGCGAGGGCCTTGAGGTCCATGCCGGAGCAGAAGGTGCCGCCCGCTCCGGTGAGGACGACGGAGCGGACGGCGTCGTCCGCGTCGGCGGCGCGCCAGCCGTCGTACAGGCCGACCAGCATCGGCAGGGAGAACGCGTTTCCCGCCTCCGGCCGGTCGAGGGTGAGTACGAGTGTCGCGCCGGTGCGGCGCGCGGTGAGGTGTTCGGTGCCGTCCATGTGGCGTCCTCCCGTCCCGCGACGGAGAACAGGGTGCAGGAGCGGTACGGCGACTTCAAGAGTTTTCTGACACTCAGTCAGTTTTCTTCGCCGGGGCCCTTCCCCCGTGGTGCGCGGCGGCGCTCTAATGGCCGCGAACCGCCGGGCACGGTCTGGGAGGAGAGACGTGGAGTACAACCTTGCCGACCTCTTCGAATCGGTCGCCGACACCGTCCCCGGCCGGGAGGCGCTGGTCGCCCTCGACCTGCCGGGCAGCGGCGCAGAGCGCCGGCTGACGTACGCGGAGCTGGACCGCGCGGCCAACCGCCTCGCGCACCATCTGCGCGGGGCGGGCGTACAACCTGGCGCGCACGTCGGCCTGCATCTCTACAACGGCGTGGCCTACCTCCAGGCGCTCTACGCCTGTCTGAAGATCCGGGCGGTGCCGGTCAACGTCAACTACCGCTATGTCGAGGACGAGCTGGTCTACCTCTACCGGGACGCGGGGCTGGTGGCGCTGGTCTACGACGCCGCCTTCACCGCGCGGGTCGCGGCCGCCGCGCCGCAGGCCCCGAAGCTGCGGCACCTCGTACGGGTCGGCACGCCGCCCGACGGGGCCCCCGTGCCCCGCCCGGAGCCGGTGGCGCTGGAGGAGGCGGAGGCCGCCGGGTCGCCGGAGCGCGGTTTCGGGCCACGCTCGGCCGACGACCGGTTCGTGATCTACACGGGGGGCACCACGGGCATGCCCAAGGGCGTCGTCTGGCGCCACGAGGACCTGTTCTTCGCCGGGACGGGCGGCGGGGCGCCGACGGGCGAGCCGGTGCGGCGGCCGGAGGAGCTGGCCGAGCGGGTCGCGGCCTCCGGGGAGGGGCTGGTGTTCCTGCCGGCGCCGCCGCTGATGCACGGCACCTCCACCCTCACCGCCCTGATCGCCTTCCACTTCGGGCAGAAGGTGGTGGTGCACCGCAAGTACGCGGCCGAGGAGGTGCTGCGCACCGTCGAGCGGGAGCGGGTGACCTGTGTGTCGCTGGTCGGCGACGCGATGCTGCGGCCGCTGACCGACGCGCTGCGCGGCCCGCTGCGGGCGACCGACTGCTCCTCGTTGTTCAGCGTCAGCAGCTCGGGGGCGATCCTGTCGGACACGGTGCGCGCCCAGTTCTCCGCGCTGCTGCCGCGGGTGGCGCTGCTGAACAACTTCGGGTCGTCCGAGTCCGGTTTCAACGGCACCGCCACCGACGACTCGGGCCCCGACCGCGGCTTCCGGCTGCACGTCAACTCCCGTACGTGCGTGGTCGATCCGGTGACGCGCGCCCCGGTCGCGGCGGGCGCGACGGGGCGCATCGCGCTGCGCGGGCACGTGCCGCTGGGCTACCACAACGATCCGCGCAAGACCGCCGAGACGTTCTTCGAGGCGGACGGGGACCGGTGGGTGCTGCTGGGCGACATGGCGACCGTGGACGAGGACGGGACCGTCACCGTGCTGGGGCGCGGTTCGCAGTGCATCAACTCCGGCGGCGAGAAGATCTACCCGGAGGAGGTCGAGCAGGCCCTCAAGGCGCACCCGGACGTGTACGACGCACTGGTGACCGGCGTGCCGGACGAGCGGTGGGGCCACCGCGTGGCGGCCGTGGTCCAGCTCCGCGACGGCGGTGCCGCGCTGGACGCGTCCGGGGTGCGCGACCACTGCCGCGCCCGGCTGGCCGGGTACAAGATCCCGCGCACGGTGGTCTTCACCGACCGCATCCGGCGCTCGCCGAGCGGCAAGGCGGACTACCGGTGGGCGCTGGCGATGGCGTCGCGGGGCTGAGCCCCTCCGGCGACCTGCGGCTTCCGTACGCGGACCGCCGCCGGGACCCACCGTCGCACACCTCTTGACGTTTCCGCCGGTGCGCTGATTATTTGGATCCGCATTCAGCTACCGAATGATCGGTAGGGAAACGAGGCGGTGACACTGCATGCCGGATGCGGCGATGGACAGGGAGACGTTCGACGAGGCGGAACGGCTCTCGGCGGACGCGTTGCGCGAGCTCCAACTGACACGGCTGCAGGCCACCCTGCGCCGTGCCTACGACCACGTCCCGTTCTACCGCCGGTCCTTCGACCGGGCCGGGGTACGGCCCGAGGACTGCCGTACGCTCGCCGACCTCGCCCGCTTCCCGTTCACGGTCAAGGACGACCTGCGCGCGGAGTACCCCTTCGGCATGTTCGCCGTCCCCAAGGAGCGGGTGCGCCGCATCCACGCCTCCAGCGGGACCACGGGCCGCCCGACGGTCGTCGGCTACACCGACGCCGATCTCGCCGCCTGGGCCGGTGTCGTGGCCCGGTCGATCCACGCGGCCGGCGGGCGGCCCGGCCACACCATCCACATCGCCTACGGGTACGGGCTGTTCACCGGCGGGCTCGGCGCGCACTACGGCGCGGAGCGGCTCGGCTGCACCGTCGTCCCGGCGTCCGGCGGGATGACCGCCCGGCAGGTGCAGATCATCCAGGACTTCCGTCCCGAGATCATCATGGTGACGCCGTCGTACATGCTCACCCTGCTCGACGAGTTCGAACGGCAGGGCGTCGATCCCCGGACGACCTCGCTGAAGGTGGGGATCTTCGGCGCCGAGCCGTGGACGCAGGAGATGCGCCGGGAGATCGAGGAGCGGTTCGCCATCGACGCGGTGGACATCTACGGCCTGTCGGAGGTGATGGGCCCGGGAGTGGCGCAGGAGTGCGTGGAGACCAAGGACGGGCTGCACATCTGGGAGGACCACTTCTACCCCGAGGTCGTCGACCCGATCACCGGTGAGGTGCTGCCGGACGGCGAACCGGGAGAGCTGGTGTTCACCTCGCTGACGAAGGAGGCGATGCCGGTGATCCGCTACCGCACCCGCGATCTGACCCGGCTGCTGCCGGGCACGGCCCGCCCCTCCTTCCGCCGGATGGAGAAGATCACCGGACGCTCCGACGACATGATCATCCTGCGGGGGGTGAACCTCTTCCCCGCGCAGATCGAGGAGATCGTGCTGCGCACCCCGGGCATCGCGCCGCACTTCCAGCTCCGGCTGACCCGCGAGGGCCGGCTCGACCGGATGACGGTGCGCGCCGAGGCCCGGCCGGACGCGACGCCGGAGCAGCGCGAGGCCGCCGTCGGGCAGATCGCGCGCGGCGTCAAGGACGGCGTCGGGGTCACCGTCGGCGTCGAGATCACCGACCCGGAGACCCTGGAGCGCTCGGTCGGCAAGATCCGGCGGATCGTCGACGCGCGCCCCAAGGACGGCGCCTGAGCACTTCCCGTCAGGCCGTTTCCGGGTCCCCCTTGATCAGGGCGAACACCGCTCCCGCGGGGTCCTGGAGCATCGATATCCGGCCGACGCCCGGGACGTCCGTCGGCGGGACGAGGACCGTGCCGCCGCCGGAGACGGCGGTGGCGGTGACGGCGTCGCAGTCCGCGACCCCGAAGTAGGGGTGCCACTCGGCGCCGGACCCCGCCCTCAGATGCTCCTCGGTGAGCTGGAGGACACCGCCCTGGGCGGTGTCCCCGCTCCGGCCGCCGCCGGGCGAGGAGACGATGTGGTAGGCCGTCCCGCCGCCGGGCCGCATCTCCCGGTCGGTCCAGGAGAAGACCCGGCGGTAGAAGTCCAGGGCGGCCGCCGCGTCCGTGGTGTACAGCTCCGTCCAGCACAGGGCGCCGGTCTCCGCGACCGCCTCCAGGCCCGGGACGTCACCGGGCTGCCAGACGGCGAACTCGGCGCCCGTCGGGTCCGTGAACCCGGCGAGCCGCCCGGCGGTGAAGACGTCCATCGGCGGGAAGCGGACCGTGCCGCCGGCCTGCTCCACGGCCCGGAGCGTGGCGTCGGCGTCCGCGGTGTGGAAGTACACCGTCCAGGCGGGCGCGGCGCCCTCGCCCACGCTCGGGCCGACGGCGGCGACGGTCCGGCCGTCGAGCTGGAGGAAGCCGTAGCCCCCGGCGTCCGGCCCGGCCGGCCGGAACGTCCAGCCGAACAGCGCCGAGTAGAAGGCGACGGCGGCGTCGACGTCCTCGGTGCCCAGGTCGATCCAGTCCGGTGTCCCGGGTACGTAGGTGGTCGTCAGCATGGGTGGGCTTCCTCCCTGTCCCTCGGTCGCGGGGGCCGGGGCATGCCGCCGCGGCGGGACGCCGCGGGCGGTTTCCGACCCGCGACCCAGCATGGCAGGGGGCACTGACAGCCGCCCTTCGTGCGCGGGGCGGCCGGGGCGGGGGGCGGCGTCAGCCGCCGAAACGGTCCCGGAGCTCCCGCTTGAGGATCTTCCCGGCGGCGTTGCGCGGCAACGCGTCCACGAACAGCACCCGTTTGGGTGTCTTGAACGGGGCGAGACGGCTCCGCGCCAGGTCGATCAGCTCCCGCTCCCCCACGGGCGGCGTGCCCTCCGGGGCCTCCCGGCGCACCACGACCGCGGTCACCGCCTCGATCCAGCGGGCGTCCGGCAGCCCGATGACCGCGACCTCCGCCACCTGCGGATGCGCGTAGAGGGCCTCCTCCACCTGGCGGGAGGCGACCAGCACCCCGCCGGAGTTGATGACGTCCTTGATCCGGTCGACGACCGTGAAGTAGCCGTCGCTGTCACGGACGGCCAGGTCACCGGAGTGGAACCAGCCGTCGCGGAACGCCTCCGCGGTCTCCTCCGGCTTGTTCCAGTAGCCCGAGCACAGCTGCGGCGAACGGTAGACGATCTCGCCGCGCTCCCCGTCGGGCACCTCCCGTCCCTCGCCGTCGACCACCCGCGCCTCCACGAAGAGGACCGGGCGGCCGCAGGAGGCGGGGCGTCCCTCGTGCTCGTCCGGGCCCAGGACGGTCGCCAGCGGGCCGATCTCGCTCTGCCCGAAGCAGTTGTGGAACGCGAGGCCCGGCAGCCGGGTGCGCAGCCGCTCCAGGACCGGCACCGGCATGGCGGACGCCCCGTAGTACGCCTTGCGGAGCGCGCTCAGGTCCCGTACGCGGAAATCGGGGTGGCCCGCGAGGGCGATCCACACGGTGGGCGGCGCGAACAGGCTGTCGGCCCGGCCCGCCGCCACCAGGTCGAAGATCTGCTCGGCGTCGGGCCCGTCGAGGACGGTGTTCTCCGCGCCGACGGCCAGATAGGGCAGCAGGAAGACGTGCATCTGCGCCGAGTGGTGCAGCGGCAGGGTGTGCAGCGGCCGGTCGCCCTCCTTGAGGTCGAGGGCCACGACGGCGCTGGTGTAGGCGTGCACCAGCGCCTGGTGGGTCATCATCGCGCCCTTGGGCAGCGAGGTGGTGCCCGAGGTGTACAGGAGCTGGGCGAGGCCGCCGCCGTCCGGCTCCGGCAGGTCCGTGGGCCGCGGGGCGTGTGCCAGCCGCGCCAGCAGCCCGTCCGGCGCGTCGCGCAGCGGCAGGGTGCGGACGGTGCCGGGCAGGCGGTGCGCCATCGCGGGGTCGGTCAGGACCAGGGAGCTGCCGGACTGGTCGAGGAGGTAGCGCAGTTCCCCGCCGGTCAGGGAGTGGTTGAGCGGTACGTGGACGAGTCCGGCGCGGGCGCAGGCGAGGAAGGCGAGGAGGTAGGCGTCGGAGTTGCGGCCGTAGGCGGCGACCCGGTCGCCGGGCCGCAGGCCGCTGCCGAGCAGCACCCCGGCGGCGGCGGTGACCGCCTCGTCCAGTTCCCGGTACGTCCAGGTGCGGTCCGCGTACCGGACCGCCGTCCGTCCGGGCACCCTGCGCGCGCTGCGCCGCAGGATGCCGTCGACCGTGTTGCTCCGCGCCGCTGTCATGGCGTGATACTCGG
>NZ_JCANQV010000187.1:0-11786 GCF_059553635.1 Candidatus Streptomyces philanthi | reverse complement strand
GCGCACCGGGTCGCGGTAGTTGAGGAGCAGGACGAGGGTTTCGAAGGCCCGTTTGTCGCCGGCGCCGCCGAGGACGTAGGCGGCGATCTCGCGGGCCCACAGGGGGCGTTCGACGGCGACCAGTACGGCGGCCAGTTCCTCGTGGGCGGTGGGGGTGTCCTTGCGGGCGAGGGCGAGCAGCCGTTCGTAGGCCACCAGGTCCTGCGGGGAACGGAGTTCGGTCCGCACCCGGTCCGTCAGTTCACGGAATTCCTCTTCCATGTGCCGCTCCCCTCGCGCCGGGGCCCCGGTGCGCCCCACGTGGCCTGCGCCACAGCCTAATGACCGGTGCCACCCCTGGTGTTCTCCTTACCCACGGGTTAACGTCGTGGACGAGCAGCACCCCTGCTCGGGCGGCCTGGTGACGCGGCCGCCCCGCGTGACGTCGGTTCGGCACGCACCGCACGACCTCGCTCGTTCCGTACGGAGCGCACGGCACGGCCCCGGGACAGGGCCCGCCGCGCCTCCGCCTCCCGCCCGGCGCCGTTCATGGTGCCGCGGCCGCCCGCGGCCTTGCCGCCGGTGGCCGCCGTGTGCCGCGTCCGGCCCCGATGGGCGGTCACTCCTCAGTCGTCACTTCTCCCCCGCCCGTCGGGGGAACACCCTCTGGAGTCCCGCGATGGACCGTCAGTCCACCCCAGACCTCTCACCCGGCGCCTCCCCTCTCCCCCTGTCCACCGTGGCCGTCGTCGGCCTCGGCACCATGGGCACCGGCATCGCCGAGGTGCTCGCCCTCTCCGGCCGTGAGGTCGTCGGCATCGACACCGACGACGCCGCGGCCCGTGCGGCCACCGAGGCGCTGAGCGCCTCGACCGCCCGCGCCGTCGCGCGCGGACGGCTCACCGAGCGGGAACGGCAGGACGTCCTGGCACGGTTCCGTACCGCGTCCGCCCTGAGCGCCGCGGCGGACGCCGATCTCGTCATCGAGGTGGTGCCCGAGGACTACGAGCTCAAGCGGCGGGTCCTCGCCGGACTGGACGAGGTGGTGCGGCCGGACACCGTCCTGGCGACCGGCACCAACGCCCTGTCGGTGACCCGGCTGGCCGCCGGCTCGCAGCGCCCGGAGCGGGTGCTGGGCGTGCACTTCTTCAACCCGGCGCCCGCCATGAAGCTGGTCGAGGTGGTGTCCTCGGTGCTCACCGCGCCGACCGCGGTCACCGCCGTCACCGCGCTCGCCCGCGAGCTGGGCAAGGACCCGATCGCGGTCGGCGACCGCCCCGGTTTCGTCGCCGACGGCCTGCTGTTCGGCTATCTCAACCGGGCCGCGGCGATGTACGAGTCCCGGTACGCGACGCGGGAGGACATCGACGCGGCGATGCGGCTGGGCTGCGGGCTGCCGATGGGCCCGCTGGCGCTGCTCGACCTGATCGGGGTGGACACCGCGCGCACGGTACTGGAGGCGCTGTACGCGGCGTCCGGCGACCGGCTGCACGCCCCGGCGCCGGTGCTCGGGCAGCTCGCGGAGGCGGGGCTGACCGGCCGCAAGGCGGGGCGCGGCTTCTACACGTACGAGGCGCCGGGCAGCGGCACGGTGGTGCCGGACGCGGCGACGCCGGACGTGGCCGGGGCGGACGCCGGGGGCCGTGAGGTGCGCCGGGTCGGGGTCGTCGGCTCGGGGACGATGGCGAGCGGGATCGCCGAGGTGTTCGCGGTGTCCGGGTTCGCGGTGGTGCTGGCCGCGCGGAGCCGCCAGAAGGCGGAGCGGGCCAAGGCGCGGATCGCGGCGTCGCTGGACCGTTCGGTGAAGAAGGGGCGGCTGACGGCCGGGGCGCGGGACGCCGCGCTGGAGGCGGTCACCCCGGCGGGTTCGCTCGACGGGTTCGCGGACGTCGATCTGGCGGTGGAGGCGGTCGCCGAGGACCTGGCGGTCAAGCAGGAGGTGTTCGCGGCGCTGGACGCGGTCTGCCGGCCCGGTGCCGTGCTGGCCACCACGACGTCGTCGCTGCCGGTCATCGCCTGTGCCCGCGCCACCTCGCGGCCGGGGGACGTCGTGGGGATGCACTTCTTCAACCCGGCACCGGCGATGAAGCTGGTGGAGGTGGTGCGTACGGTGCTGACGGGCGACGAGGCGCACGCCACCGTGCGGGCGGTGTGCGCGCGTGTCCGCAAGCATCCGGTGGACTGCGGCGACCGCGCCGGGTTCATCGTCAACGCGCTGCTGTTCCCCTACCTCAACGACGCCGTGAAGATGGTGCAGGAGCACTACGCCTCGCCCGACGACATCGACGCGGCGATGAAGCTGGGCGGCGGCTACCCGATGGGGCCGTTCGAACTCCTCGACGTCGTCGGCCTGGACGTGTCGCTGGCGATCGAGAAGGTGCTGCACGCCGAGTTCCGCGATCCGGGACTGGCCCCGGCGCCGCTGCTGGAGCATCTGGTCGCGGCGGGCTGCCTGGGGCGCAAGACCGGGCGCGGCTTCCGTGAGTACGCCCGGCGCTGACGCGTGGCGGCGCCCCGCCCGCGGGAGGCGGGGCGGTTGGGGCGGGCTGCTGGAGCCCTCCGGCGGCCCGCCCCCGGCCGGCGGCCCGGCACGCGCAGCGGATGCCACGGGGCGGGGGAATATGCAGTACCTTCCCCCCATGTCCCAGCCCGCTCGCCCGCAGCCGTCCGACGCTTCCGAGACCAGCACTCCCGGCACCCGCCGCGCGGCCGCCCAGCGGCTCAAGATGCGCCGCGAACTGTCGGCGGCGGCGATGGAGCTGTTCGCGACCAAAGGTTACGAAGCCACCACCGTCGACGAGATCGCGGCCGCCGCGGGCGTCGCCCGGCGCACGTTCTTCCGTCACTTCCGTTCCAAGGAAGAGGCGATCTTCCCCGACCACGACGACACCCTGGTGCGGGCGGAGGCGGTGCTGGACGCCGCCCCGGCGCACGAGAACCCGCTCGACACGGTCTGCCGGGGCATCAAGGAGGTCATGCGGATGTACGCGTCCGCGCCGGCCGTGTCGGTGGCCCGTTACCGCCTGACCCGCGAGGTGCCCACCCTGCGGGAGGCGGAGATCGCCTCGGTGGCCCGCTACGAGCGGCTGTTCACCCGCTACCTGCTGGGGCACTTCGACGAGGACGCGCACCGCGAGGGCCATGACGACCCGCTGCTCGCGGAGGTCGCCGCGTCCGCGGTGGTGACCGCCCACAACCACGTCCTGCGCCGCTGGCTGCGGGCGGGCGCGCAGGGCGATGTGGAGGCCCAGCTCGACCATGCCTTCGGGATCGTCCGGGAGACGTTCGGCACCAACATCGGACCGGGGCGCGCGGCCGACGGGCAGCCCTCGGCGACGGTGTCCCGCGAGGGCGAGGTGCTGGTGACGGTGGCGCGGACGGACGCGCCGCTGGAGGAGGTCATGCGGACGATCGAGCGGGCGCTGAAGAAGCGCTGATCCGACCACGAAGGCCCCCGGGGCCGTACGGCGTTCCGCCCGTACGGCCCCGGGGGCCTCTGTCATACGCCCGCGGGACACCGCTTTGAACGATCATCGCTCATCTGGGCGCACCAATTTTCAGATGAGACCAATTCGTGGCACTCAGTGTCTTGTCGACTGGCACGCGGTGTCATACCTTGAGGGCGTCCGGGCGGCCGGCGCACCACGAACCCCGTGTGCCGGACCGTCCCAGTCAGCCGCGCACGGCTGATCCCGCCCGGACGCCTGCGTCACAGGCACCACCCGCGCCCACAGGCGCCGCCAGGTGCCGCTTCCCCGTCCTCCGCACCCCGCGGCGGCCCGGGAGGCGGCGCCACCCGCCGAACCGACGGCACCACCCCGCACCACCCCCGACGTTCCCTCCCCTCGTCCCGTCCCCGCCCTCGCAGGGGGAGACCCCATCCGCCGGAGGCACACCGTGAACCAGATCCTGGACGCGATCCTCGCGCCCGACAGCACCAGCGCCGACTTCGCCGCCCTCCCCCTCCCCGAGTCCTACCGCGCGGTCACCGTGCACAAGGACGAGGTCGAGATGTTCGCCGGCCTGCCCACGAAGGAGAAGGACCCCCGCAAGTCCCTGCACGTCGAGCAGGTGCCCGTACCCGAACTCGGGCCCGGCGAGGCGCTGGTGGCCGTGATGGCCTCCTCGGTCAACTACAACTCGGTGTGGACGTCGATCTTCGAGCCGCTGCCGACGTTCGGGTTCCTGGAGCGCTACGGACGCCTCTCGCCCCTCGCCGCGCGGCACGACCTGCCCTACCACGTCATCGGTTCCGACCTCGCGGGCGTGGTGCTGCGCACCGGACCGGGCGTCAACTCCTGGCAGCCGGGCGACGAGGTCGTCGCGCACTGCCTGTCGGTCGAGCTGGAGTCCTCCGACGGCCACAACGACACCATGCTCGACCCCGAGCAGCGGATCTGGGGCTTCGAGACCAACTTCGGCGGCCTCGCCGAGATCGCGCTCGTCAAGTCCAACCAGCTGATGCCCAAGCCGCGGCACCTGAGCTGGGAGGAGGCGGCGGCGCCCGGCCTGGTCAACTCCACCGCCTACCGCCAGCTCGTCTCCCGCAACGGCGCCGGGATGAAGCAGGGCGACAACGTGCTGATCTGGGGTGCCAGCGGCGGACTCGGCTCGTACGCCACCCAGTTCGCGCTGGCCGGCGGCGCCAACCCGATCTGCGTCGTCTCCAGCGAGCGCAAGGCGGAGATCTGCCGGCGGATGGGCGCCGAGGCGGTCATCGACCGCAACGCCGAGGGCTTCCGCTTCTGGAAGGACGAGCAGACCCAGGACCCCCGCGAGTGGAAGCGGTTCGGCAAGCGCATCCGCGAGCTGACCGGCGGCGAGGACGTCGACATCGTCTTCGAGCACCCCGGCCGCGAGACGTTCGGCGCCTCGGTGTACGTCACCCGCAAGGGCGGCACCATCGTCACCTGCGCCTCCACCTCCGGCTACCAGCACGAGTACGACAACCGCTATCTGTGGATGTCGCTCAAGCGCATCGTCGGCTCGCACTTCGCCAACTACCGCGAGGCGTGGGAGGCCAACCGCCTGGTCGCCAAGGGGAAGATCCACCCGACGCTGTCGAAGACGTACCGCCTCGACGAGACCGGGCAGGCCGCGTACGACGTCCACCGCAACCTCCACCAGGGCAAGGTCGGCGTGCTGGCGCTGGCGCCGGAGGAAGGCATGGGCGTGCGCGACGAGGAGACGCGCGCCAGGCATCTCGACGCCATCAACCGGTTCCGGAACGCCTGAGGGCCAGGGCGCAGGGACCACGAGGATACGGGTCACACATGACAGAGCGTCAGAAGGATCGTCCGTGGCTGATGCGGACGTACGCCGGGCACTCCACCGCCGAGGCGTCCAACGAGCTGTACCGGCGCAACCTCGCCAAGGGCCAGACCGGTCTGTCGGTCGCGTTCGACCTGCCGACCCAGACCGGCTACGACCCCGACCACGTCCTGGCCCGCGGCGAGGTCGGCCGGGTGGGCGTACCGGTCTCCCATCTGGGTGACATGCGGCGGCTGTTCCGGGAGATACCCCTGGAGCGGATGAACACCTCGATGACCATCAACGCCACGGCCATGTGGCTGCTGGCGCTGTACCAGGTGGTCGCCGAGGAACAGGGCGCCGACATCTCCCGCCTGTCGGGGACGACACAGAACGACATCGTCAAGGAGTACCTCTCGCGCGGGACGCACGTCTTCCCGCCGGGCCCCTCGCTGCGGCTGACCACCGACATGATCGCCTACACCGTCCACGCGATCCCCCGCTGGAACCCGATCAACATCTGCAGCTACCACCTCCAGGAGGCCGGGGCGACGCCCGTCCAGGAGATCGCGTACGCGATGTCCACCGCGATCGCCGTGCTGGACGCGGTGTTCGCCTCCGGGCAGGTCCCCGAGGAACGCAAGGGCGACGTGGTGGGACGGATCTCGTTCTTCGTGAACGCGGGCGTCCGCTTCGTCGAGGAGATGTGCAAGATGCGGGCGTTCGGCCGCATCTGGGACACGATCACCCGCGAACGCTACGGGATCGAGGACCCCAAGAAGCGCCGCTTCCGCTACGGCGTGCAGGTCAACTCGCTCGGCCTGACCGAGGCGCAGCCGGAGAACAACGTCCAGCGCATCGTCCTGGAGATGCTGGCCGTCACCCTCTCCAAGGACGCCCGCGCCCGCGCCGTCCAGCTCCCCGCGTGGAACGAGGCGCTGGGCCTGCCCCGTCCCTGGGACCAGCAGTGGTCGCTGCGCATCCAGCAGGTGCTGGCGCACGAGAGCGACCTGCTGGAGTACGACGACCTCTTCGCCGGCTCGCACGTCGTCGAGGCCAAGGTGGACGCCCTCGTCGCCGAGTGCCTGGCCGAGATCGGCCGGATCGAGGAGATGGGCGGCGCGATGGCCGCCGTCGAGTCCGGCTACCTCAAGGCGCGGCTGGTGTCCTCGCACGCGGAGCGGCGGGCCAGGATCGAGGCCGGCGAGGAGAAGATCGTCGGCGTCAACTGCTTCGAGTCCACCGAGCCGAGCCCGCTCACCGCCGACCTGGACACCGCGATCATGACCGTGGACCCGGCGAACGAGGCACGGGTGGTGCGCGCGCTGCACGAGTGGCGCGACAACCGCGACGAGGCGGCCGCCCAGGACGCGTTGTCCCTCCTCAAGAAGACCGCGGCCGGTGTCGGCAACCTCTTCGGCGCCACCCTGGACTGCGCCCGCGCGGGCGTGACGACCGGCGAGTGGGCCTGGGCGCTGCGGGACGTCTTCGGCGAGTTCCGGGCCCCCACCGGGGTCTCGGGCGCGCCGGTCGCGGTCACCGCCGAGGCGGGCAGCCCGCTGGCCGCGGTCCGCGAGAAGGTCGCCAGGACCGCGGCCGACCTCGGCGGCGGCAAGCTGCGCCTGCTGGTCGGCAAGCCCGGCCTCGACGGGCACAGCAACGGCGCCGAGCAGATCGCGGTACGGGCCAGGGACGCCGGCTTCGAGGTGGTCTACCAGGGCATCCGGCTGACCCCGGAGCAGATCGTCGCGGCGGCCGTCGCCGAGGACGTGCACTGCGTGGGGCTGTCGATCCTGTCGGGCTCGCACGCCGAGCTGGTGCCGGACGTGCTGGCCCGGCTGCGCCGCGCCGGCGCGGGCGACATCCCCGTCATCGTCGGCGGCATCATCCCGTCCGCCGACGCCGCCGCGCTCCGGGAAGCCGGGGTCGCGGCCGTCTTCACGCCGAAGGACTTCGGCATCACGGAGATCATCGGCCGTATCGTCGACGAGATCCGCACAGCGAACACGCTCGACCCTCTGGAGGTACCCGCATGACGTCGGTCAACCGCCCCCGCCGCTCCTGCCTCGCCGTCCCCGGCAGCAACCCCCGCTTCCTGGAGAAGGCCCAGGGTCTCCCCGCCGACCAGGTCTTCCTGGACCTGGAGGACGCCTGCGCCCCGCTCGCCAAGGAAGGCGCCCGGCACACCATCGTCGACGCGCTGAACAAGGGCGACTGGGGCTCCAAGACCCGTGTGGTGCGGGTCAACGACTGGACCACCCAGTGGACGTACCGGGACGTCGTCACCGTCGTCGAGGGCGCCGGGCAGAACCTCGACTGCATCATGCTGCCGAAGGTGCAGGACGACCGGCAGGTCGTCGCCCTGGACCTGCTGCTCACCCAGATCGAGCGGACGATGGGCTTCGAGGTCGGCCGGATCGGCATCGAGGCGCAGATCGAGGACGCCAAGGGCCTGGTGAACATCGACCAGATCGCCGCCGCCTCGCCGCGTCTGGAGACCCTCATCTTCGGCCCGGCCGACTTCATGGCCTCGATCAACATGAAGACCCTGGTCGTCGGCGAGCAGCCGCCCGGCTACGACGCGGACGCCTACCACTACATCCTGATGCGCATTCTGATGGCCGCCCGCGCCCACGACCTCCAGGCGATCGACGGCCCCTACCTCCAGATCCGCGACGTCGACGGCTACCGCCGGGTGGCGGGGCGCGCCGCGGCCCTCGGCTTCGACGGCAAGTGGGTGCTGCACCCGGGCCAGGTCGAGGCCGCGAACGAGGTGTTCTCGCCGTCCCAGGAGGACTACGACCACGCCGAGATGATCCTCGACGCGTACGCGTGGCACACCTCCGAGGCGGGCGGCAAGAAGGGTTCCGCGATGCTCGGCGACGAGATGATCGACGAGGCCAGCCGCAAGATGGCGCTGGTCATCGCCGGAAAGGGCCGGGCCGCCGGCATGACCCGTACCACCTCGTTCGAAGCACCGGAGGCGTGAGCGCGATGCAGTTCGGCCGTACCTACGAGGAGTTCACCGTCGGCGAGGTGTACAAGCACTGGCCGGGGAAAACCGTCACGGAATACGACGACCATCTGTTCTGCCTGCTCACGATGAATCACCATCCGCTGCACATGGACAGCAACTATGCCGAGAAGACCACGGATTTCGGCAGGAACGTGGTCGTCGGGAACTATGTCTACTCGCTCCTTCTCGGGATGTCCGTCCCCGATGTCTCCGGAAAGGCCATCGCGAATCTGGAGATCGAGTCGCTGCGGCACGTGGCGCCGACCTTCCACGGCGACACGCTCTACGGCGAGACCACGGTGCTCGGCAAGACGCCGTCGCGGTCCAAGAGCGACCGCGGCATCGTGCACGTCGAGACCAGGGGGTACAAGCAGGACGGCACCCTCGTCTGCGTGTTCCGGCGCAAGGTGATGGTCCCGACGGCGGAATACGTCACGCGGCGCGGCGGGGAGCAGCCCGGCCGCCCGGAGTTCGAGGTCAAGGAGCAGTAGTCATGGCACGACTGGCACGGACCGAGGGTCTGACGGACGTCCAGCGGGAAATCCTCTCCACCGTCCGCGACTTCGTGGACAAGGAGATCCTCCCGGTCGCCACCGAGCTGGAGCACAAGGACGAGTACCCGACCCGGATCGTCGAGGGGCTCAAGGAACTCGGCGTCTTCGGCCTGATGATCCCGGAGGAGTACGGCGGTCTCGGGGAGTCGCTGCTCACCTACGCGCTGACGGTGGAGGAGATAGCCCGCGGCTGGATGAGCGTGTCGGGCATCATCAACACCCATTTCATCGTGGCGTACCTGCTCAAGCAGCACGGCACACAGGAGCAGAAGGACCACTTCCTGCCCAGGATGGCGACGGGCGAGGTCCGTGGCGCGTTCTCGATGTCGGAGCCGGGGCTGGGTTCCGACGTGGCGGCGATCTCGTCCAAGGGCGTGCGTGACGGCGACGACTTCCTGCTGCACGGGCAGAAGATGTGGCTGACCAACGGCGGCACATCGACGCTGGTCGCGGTGTTGTGCCGGACCGACGAGGGGCACCCGGAGGGGACCGCTCCGCACAAGTCGCTGACGACGTTCCTGGTGGAGAAGGAGGCGGGCTTCGGCGAGGTCCGGCCCGGTCTCACCATTCCGGGCAAGATCGAGAAAATGGGCTACAAGGGGGTGGACACCACCGAAATGATCATGGATGGTCTCCGCGTCCCCGCCGACCGTGTCCTCGGCGGACGGACCGGACGTGGCTTCGCTCACATGATGGACGGTGTCGAGGTCGGCCGGGTCAATGTCGCGGCCCGCGGCTGCGGTGTCGCGCAGCGCGCCTTCGAACTCGGTGTCTCCTACGCGCAGCAGCGGCAGACGTTCGGCAAGCCCATCGCCCAGCACCAGGCCATCCAGTTCAAAATCGCCGAAATGGCGACAAAGGTCGAGGCCGCGCATGCGATGATGGTGAACGCGGCCCGCGCGAAGGACTCCGGTCGGCGCAACGATCTGGAGGCGGGCATGGCGAAGTACCTGGCCTCCGAGTACTGCAAGGAGGTGGTCGAGGACGCGTTCCGCATCCACGGCGGCTACGGCTTCTCCAAGGAGTACGAGATCGAGCGTCTCTACCGCGAGGCCCCGATGCTCCTGATCGGTGAAGGTACCGCCGAGATCCAGAAAATGATCATTGGACGACGGCTACTGGAGGAGTACCGGATCCAGGGGTGAATGCACCCTTTGGGGTAATTTCCTCTAGACGAAGATCACACCCCGTCATCGTACTTCGGCCACGTAATGGCGTTGGCTCTTGGCCAGTTGCCGCCCGAAACCGATAGCATCCCGGGAAAGCCGCCGTCCCCCGAATCCCTACGCGGCACCCTCCGCTACGAAGGTCATCCATGCCCCACAGCCAATCCTCTGCCCCCTGCGGACGCGTCCGCCTAGCGCGCGGTGCGTCGCCGTGGCTCCTGCCGACCGTGGCCACGGCGGCGGTCAGCCTGGCCCGCTCCCGTCGCTCGGGACGCTGGGCCGCCGTCGCCGTGCCCGCCACCGCACTCGCGGCGGGCATGCTGTGGTTCTTCCGCGACCCCGAGCGGGACATCGCCCAGGGCCGGGTGCTCTCCCCCGCCGACGGCGTGGTGCAGAGCATCATGCCGTGGAAGGACGGGCGCACCCGCGTCGCGATCTTCATGAGCCCGTTGAACGTCCACGTCAACCGCGCGCCGCTGGCCGGCACGGTGACGTCCGTGGAGCACGTCCCCGGCGGTTTCGTCCCGGCGTTCAACAAGGAGAGCGAGAACAACGAGCGGGTGGTCTGGCACTTCGACACCGAGATCGGTGACGTCGAGATGATCCAGATCGCCGGCGCGGTGGCCCGCCGCATCGTCCCGTACGTGCCCGAGGGCACCAAGGTCGAGCAGGGTGAACGCATCGGCCTGATCCGCTTCGGCTCCCGCGTCGACGTCTACCTCCCGGAGGGCGTCGAGGCGGCGGTCGAGGTCGGTCAGGCCACCACAGCGGGGGTGACTCGCCTTGACCGTGGTTGATCCCGAAACACAGGCCGGATGGGTGCCCGAGTCCGAGGACGACGAGGACGACATCCCGCTGTCGACGCGGCTGTCAATAGCGGACACGCTGACGCTCGGCAACGCCATCTGCGGCTTCATGGCCGTGTACTTCACCACCACCGGCGTCCTCATCCCGCATCTGACGGGTGTCGACGACGGCGGCATGGCCCGGCACAGCGCGGCGATGGCCGTGATCCTGATGCTGCTCGCGTCGGTCTTCGACCTCTTCGACGGGCTGGTCGCGCGCAAGCTCCGCAGTTCGGCGATGGGAGCCGAGCTGGACAACCTCTCCGACCTGATCAGCTTCGGTCTGGCGCCCGCGTACTTCGTGGTGACCTGGGGCATGGTCGCCCACGACGCCAACCAGCGGGTGTCGGTGGTCGCGGCGGTCGTGGTCCTGCTCGCGGTGGTGCTCCGGCTCGCCCGCTTCTCCTGCGTCACCCTGCGTGACGGCATCTTCCAGGGCATGCCGAGTCCGTTCGGCGCCCTGACCGTCGTCGCGATCGTGCTGCTGGAGCTGCCGTTCCTGCCGACCCTGCTGGCGATCATCGGGGTGGCCTGGCTGATGGTGAGCCGGGTCGAGTACCCCAAGCCGCGCGGCCGGCTCGCGGTGGCGATGCTCAGCTGGATCGTCCTCAGCATGGGCCTGCTCGCCGCATGGGCCCTGGACGCCCCCGGCGGCCAGGCGCTGCTCCAGACCGGCTGCTCGCTCCAGGTCGTGCTGGGCGCGATGATCCCGCTGTTCGCGACGGCCCGGAGGGTCAACGCCTTCCGCGACAACCGCCGCGAGGCACGCGCCGCACAGCTGCCGTAACACCACACGGCCCTCATCCCGGGAGCCCCGGACGGATCACCGTCCGGGGCTCCCGGCGTTCGGCCGTCACACCAGGAGGTCGCGGGCCAGCCGCTCCGCGGTGCGCTCCAGCAGCGGGCCCGCCCCGGCCATGCAGCGCTCCGGGTCGGTCTCCAGCTCCGTCAGCGCGTACGCCCGCCGGATGCCGGC
>NZ_JCANQV010000186.1:0-11861 GCF_059553635.1 Candidatus Streptomyces philanthi | reverse complement strand
TCTACCTGGAGGGCACCCCCGGCACCGTCCTGCGCGACCGGCTCGCCCTCGACAACCCCGCGGCCCGCCCCGTCACCGTCCGGCTGCGCGGCACCGGCACCGGCACCTGGCTCGCCCTCGCCGCGCGGCGGGTCACCGTCCCCGCGCGGACCCGGGCGACCGTGCCGTTCACCGTGACGGTCCCGGCCGACGCGGCACCCGGCGCCCGGCCCGGCGGGATCGTCGCGGAGAGCGGGACGGGCGGGACGGGGGAGAAGGGCGGGGGCGGGAAACGGGTGACGGTGCGGATCGCGCTGCGGGTCGGCGGGACGCCGCTGGCCGCGCTGTCCGTCGAGGACGTGTCCGTCACCGCGCACGGTGACACCGCCGTCGTCCGGTACGCGCTGGTCAACCGCGGCAGCGTCGCCCTCACCCCGCGCCTCGCGGTCCGCGCCGACGGCCTCTTCGGGCCGGTCCTGCGCCGGCCCGCCCGCGCCCTGCCGGTGACCCTGCCACCGGGGCGCCGTCTCGTCCGCACTCTGACCTGGGCCGATCCGCCCGCTCTCGACAGCGTGCGCCTGCGCCTCACCGCCACCGGGCAGGGGGGTGCTCGGGCGTCGGCGGAGGCGGGGTACACGGCGTTTCCCGGGGGCGCGGTGACGGCCGGTGCGCTTCTTACGGCGGCGGTCGCCGGGGTGGCGGGCCGGGTGTGGTGGCGGAGGAGGCGGGGGCGGGGTGTCGGGGCGGACGTTGGGGCCGTGCCGGAGGTGGCACCGGATCGGGCGTCGGGAACGGCAGGGACGTCGGGAACGGTAGGGGTGTTGGGAACGGCACGGACACCCGCGTCGTCCCCGGGGGCGGTATCCGCGCCTGCGTCACCACGGGCCTCGGGGGTACGCGGATGAACGGGCGGACGGGGTGGACAGGGCGGATGTGGCGGACGGGTCGGACGTACCGGATGGCGCGGAGGGGGACGACGGAGCCGGAATGGGACGCCCCGCCCACACCCCATCTGCGCCCCACATCGCGCCTGTACCCCACACCTCCCTTCCACCCCACCCCTCACAGCCGTCCTACGCCCCGTCACCACCCTCGTCACTCCACTCCCGCCCTCCTCGCCGTACTCCTCGCCCTGTCCTTCCTGGCCGCCCCCGCCACGGCCGCCACTGCCGCCACCCTGGAGACCACCGCCCCAACCATCACCGTCACCCCGACCGAGGCAGGAACGGGCGGCACCATCACCGTCACCGGTCGCGGATGGCGGCACCGGGCGTTGCTCACCCTGCTGATCTGCGGGCAGAACATGATCGGCGGGACGAATTCCTGCGCCAACGGGGACGGCCGGACGGTCACCACGGACGGCGGGGGCGCGTTCCGGACGCGTCTACCGGTTGCCGAACCACCCGCGCCCTGCCCCTGCGTGGTGCATGTGGCGACGGTGACCGGCGCGGCGGCCGCGGCGGACGCGGCGTTCACGGTGGCGGGGCACCCGGTGGCACCGCTGCCGAAGGGCGCGGGCGGGCGGCTCACCGTCCTCGCCCCGCCCCGGCTGACCGGTAGCAGCGGCGTGCTGACCTGGTTCGGCGCGCCGCCGCAGCGGCGGCTGGCCGTCACGGTCGGCAATCTCGGGCCGGCACCCGTCAAAGACCCGGTCTTCGCGGTCGGCACCACGCACGGCGTGCTCGCGCCCCGGTGGGACGAGCAGCGGTGGCGGGGGACGGTGCCCGCGGGCGGAAGGGCCGAGGTGACGCTGCCCGTGGAGCTGGCGGCGGGGGCCCACGGGGACTACCGGGTCTCCCTGAAGTACGGCGGCCGGCTGCTTGCCGAGGCGCCCTGGCAGGTCGGCAGGCCATGGGGCGTGACGTTGTTCTGGGGGCTGTTGTGCGTGGTGGTTCCGACGGCGCTGTTCCGCATCGGGATGGCGGTTGTGGACCGCGTACGCCCGCGCCCCGCACCGCGTACGACCCGCCGCCGCAAGCGGCCGCGCCACGGTGCGCCGCCCGGCGGCTCCGGCGCGCCGGACAGTGCCGCGCTCCCCTGGTTCACCCCGGACACCGCACCGTCCACCTCCTCCACCACCGAACGACCGACGTCGAAAGGTTCTGCGTGATGACGAAACGGAGCAGAGCGGGCATGGCCGCGGCGGCCGCGCTGACGCTCGCGGGTGCGGGCATCGTGGCCTGGGCAGGGCCCGCACAGGCGGCGGACGTCGCGTATGCGACGGAGTGTCAGCCGCCGCCGATCTCGGGGCTGCCGCCGGTCGAGGGCACCACCAAGGTGGCGGTGACCGCGCCCGCGACGGCGAAGGTCGGGGACGAGATCGAGGTGGTCTGGAAGACCGTCGAGGCGGCCTCCAAGAACCCCGACATCCTCGATCTGGACAAGGACACCGTCCAGCCGACCGGCACCATGAAGGTCGCCGGGGCCCAGACCGGCGAGCTGACGGTGCGGGGACCGCGGCAGAACCCGCCGATCCCCAAGAACAGCCCGATGAAGCTCCCGGACATGAAGGGCACCCTCAAGCTGGAGAAGCCCGGCGAGATCACCCTGGCCCCGGGCGGCTACACCATCAACGTCAACAAGCCGCTCTCCACCGACACCGTGTGCACGCCCAAGGCGGACGTGCCGCCCGTCGTCACCATCAAGGTGACGGACGGCTCCGGCGGCACAACGGGCGGCACCACCACCGGGGGCACCACGACCGGGACCACGGACGGCACCACCGGCGGCACTACCTCGGGCGGCACATCCGGCACAGGCGGTACGACCGGCGGCACCGGCACCACCGGCAGCAGCACCACCGGCACCACCGGAGGAACCACCGCCGGCTCCGGCGGCGACGCCGACGGCACCGCGTATCCCGGCAAGGAGGTCCAGGTCCCGTACGCCTGCAAGACCCCCATCGGGGACAAGAAGGCCACGTCCCCGGTCCGGATCGACGCCGTGAAGAAGGGCGGCGGCTACGGCCTGACGGTGAAGTTCGGCCGGTCCGTGATGGACAGTCCGGCGGACATCCCGGCGGGCTCGGTCACCCCGTCGATGGCCGTCGCGGTCGGCGGCGCGGACAAGGGCACCGTCAAGACGGTGGGGCCCGCCAACCCCGGGCCCATCAAGGCGGGGCAGCCGATCGAGATCCCCGACCTGAAGGGCACCTACACCCCGGGCGCCAGTGGTAAGGCGACGCTGACGCCGGGCGTGCTCACCGTCAACGCCCTGGGAACCACCACCACCTGCACCCCGGAGAAGGACCCCGGCGTCTCCCTGGCGCTCGACACCACGGCCCAACCGGGCGGGACCTCGGGCGGCACCTCCGGCACGGGCGGAGCGGCGGCCTCCGGGGGCGGTACGTCCGGCGCCCCGGGCGCCTCAGGAGGCACGGGCGGCGGCAGTGGCGGCAGCCTCGCCGCCACCGGTACCCGCGACCACGGCACACTGACCGCGCTCGGCCTGCTCGCCGGCACCGCCGTCCTCCTTGGCGGCGGCCTCCTCGCCTTCACCCCGTGGCGAAGGCTCCGGCGCGACTGAGCGGACATGCGTAAGGGCCCGGCACGCGGGTGGCGTGCCGGGCCCTCGGCGCTGTCGGTGAGGACGTGTCAGCGCACGTCGCCCATGAGCGCCTCGATCTTCTTGCGGTACATGTGGACCGCGAAGCCGGCGAGTACGGCGAGCACCGCCTCGACCGCGACCACGCCCGTTGTCTTGAGGTTGGCGCCCGCGAGGGAGATCATCGAGGTGACGCAGTCACCGGCGGTGACCGCGAGGAACCACACACCCATCATCTGGCTGGCGTACTTCTCGGGCGCCAGCTTGGTGGTGACGGACAGGCCGACGGGGGAGAGGCACAGCTCACCGATCGTCTGCACCATGTAGATCGACACCAGCCACATCGGGCTGACCTTGGTGCCGTCCGACGCCATCATCATCGGCACGACGAAGACGAAGAACGAGCCGCCTATGGCGACCAGCGCCATCGCGAACTTCACCGTCGTGCTCGGCTCCTGGTTCCTCCGGGCCAGCCACAGCCACAGCCAGGCGATGACCGGGGCCAGCGCCATGACGAACAGCGGGTTCAGCGACTGGAACCAGGTGGCCGGGAAGGACATCCCGAAGACCTCGCCCGTCGTGGAGCCCTTGCCGAAGACCGCGAGCGTGGAACCGCCCTGGTCGTAGATCATCCAGAAGGCGGCGGCGGCGATGAAGAACCAGATGTAGCCGCTCATCTTGGACTGCTCGGTGTCGGTGAGGTCCTTGTCCCGCTTGATGCGGACCAGCACCGCGGTGGGGATGATCAGACCGAGCAGGGAGATCGGGACCAGCGCCCAGTTGAGCGTGAAGGCCCCGGCCATGACGACCGCGGTGTAGAACGCCGCGGTCACGACGACGCCGAGCAGCACATTGCGCACGGCGACCTTGCGCTCCTGGGAGCTCAGCGGGTTCGGGACGATGTTGCTGCGCGGGGCGAAGTGCTTGCTGAACAGCATGAACGGGATCAGGCCGAGCGCCATGCCCACACCGGCGAGGGCGAAGCCCAGGTGCCAGTTGACGACCTCACCGACGGTGCCGATGACGAGGGGGGCGAAGAAGCCGCCGACGTTGATGCCGATGTAGAAGAGGGTGAAGCCACCGTCGCGGCGCGGGTCATCGGGGCCGTCGTAGAGGTGCCCGACCATCGTCGAGATGTTCGCCTTGAGCAGGCCGGAGCCGAGTGCGACCAGCGCCAGGCCCGCGAAGAACGCGGGAGCGCCCGGGAGCGCCAGCGTCAGATGGCCCGCGATGATGACACAGCCCGCGATCAGGACCGTCTTGCGCGGCCCCCAGACGCGGTCACCGAACCAGCCGCCGGGCATGGCGAGCAGATACACCATCGCCAGGTAGACGGCGTAGATGGACGAGGCGGCCGCCGCGGTCATCGCGAGACCACCGCCGTGCAGCCCCTCCTTCAGGCCGTCGGGGCCGCCCGAGATGAGGTAGTACACGAGCAGGGCCCGCATACCGTAGAAGCTGAAGCGCTCCCACATCTCGGTCAGGAAGAGCGGGGCCAGTCCGAGGGGGTGGCCGAAGAAGGTCTTTCCGCCGGCCGCAGGGTTCCCCTGCTCGGCGGTGTCCTTCGTCAGGGACGCCATGGGGTGTTTCCTTGGTCTGTTCAGGACGCGCCGGTCGCACCTCACGCGCCCGTTGTGGGGGTTGACCGGCGCCGGTGTCGACGTGCCCACCCCCACGTCAGAGGGAGCCGGCCCCGTGCGGAGGGCCGGCAGGACGGTCGTACACCGGGAGACCACGCCCCCCGTGCTGCGCTGCGCGGTCGACCCGGTCGACAGGTCATTCACTGATTGCTCCGGGACTCGTGGCCCCGGCCCCGCACACAACAGGGACCGATGACACCGTGTGGGGCGTCATGGTCCCGGGGCTGCGCGACGGACGTTCCCGCCACTTTACGTCCCGTACGGGCACCCGGGGGAGAGGGTGAGAGAACGCTCACAGTCGCATCGGGAACCGTTTGAAACGCGCCCGCGCGAGCCGCTGCCCCTCCGGGCGCCTTGTGCGCCGGGCGTGGCGAGGGGGCGCCCGACCTCGGCCGGGCGCCCCGAGGGCAGGGCACATCGGACTACCATCGGCCCATGACCCGTGTACTGCTCGCCGAGGATGACGCGTCCATCTCGGAGCCGCTGGCCCGCGCCCTGCGCCGCGAGGGTTATGACGTCGAGGTGCGCGAGGACGGCCCCACGGCGCTCGACGCCGGTCTCCAGGGCAGCATCGACCTTCTGGTGCTGGATCTCGGCCTGCCCGGCATGGACGGCCTGGAGGTCGCCCGCCGGCTGCGCAACGAGGGACACTCCTTCCCCATTCTGGTGCTCACCGCCCGCGCCGACGAGGTGGACACCGTCGTCGGTCTCGACGCCGGCGCCGACGACTACGTCACCAAGCCCTTCCGCCTCGCCGAACTGCTCGCCCGCGTCCGGGCCCTGCTGCGCCGCGGCTCCGCCGTCGAGCCCCAGCAGCCGCCCGCCACGCACGGCGTGCGCATCGACGTCGAGTCGCACCGTGCCTGGATGGGCGAGGAGGAACTCCAGCTCACGGCCAAGGAGTTCGACCTGCTGCGGGTCCTGGTCCGGGACGCGGGCCGGGTCGTCACCCGCGACCAGCTGATGCGCGAGGTGTGGGACACCACCTGGTGGTCGTCGACGAAGACGCTGGACATGCACATCTCCTGGCTCCGCAAGAAGCTCGGTGACGACGCGGCCAACCCGCGCTACATCGCCACCGTCCGGGGCGTCGGGTTCCGCTTCGAGAAGAGCTGAGCCCCCGGGGGCCCTCGGCCCCGCCGTCGGGCGGAGGGCGCCCCGCCGCCGGGCGGGCAGCAACAACGCCACACCGACACCCCCGCCCGGAGGGCACCGTGCGCCGCCGCCTGATCAATTCCACCCTCGCCGTGGTGCTCGTCGTGATCGCCGTCTTCGGGCTGTCGCTCGTCGTCGTCGAGACCCGCACCATCCAGGCCGGTGCCCAGGAGAGCGTGGCGTCCGAGGCGGTCCGGCTGATGGGGATCGTCGAGAGCCGGCTCGGCAGCGGGGAGAAGATCACCCCGGAGATCCTCTCCGAACAGATCACCTCGCACCGGTACGCGCAGATCGAGGTGCCCGGCAAGGGCCCGATCGAGATCGGCACCCGCCCCAGCGGGGACGTCATCTCCTCCCGCGTCGAGGGCAACCGCGACGAGGCCGTCACCGTCCAGGAGCCGCGTTCCGAGGTCAACGCGGAGATCGGCCGGACGCTGCTGGTGATCCTGGCCGTCGCCCTGCTGGCGATCGTCGCCGCGGTCATCCTGGCCATACGGCAGGCCCGCCGGCTGACGGCGCCCCTCACCGACCTCGCCGAGACCGCCGAACGCCTCGGCTCCGGCGACCCGCGCCCCCGCCACCGCCGCTACGGCGTCCAGGAGCTCGACCGGGTCGCCGACGTACTGGACGCCAGCGCGGAGCGGATCGCCCGGATGCTCACCGCGGAGCGCCGGCTGGCCGCGGACGCCTCCCACCAGCTGCGGACGCCGCTGACCGCGCTGTCGATGCGACTGGAGGAGATCACCCTCACCGACGACCCGGACACGGTGAAGGAGGAGGCGACCATCGCCCTGACGCAGGTGGAGCGGCTGACGGACGTGGTGCAGCGGCTGCTGACGAACTCCCGCGACCCTCGTTCGGGCTCCGCGGTCGCCTTCGACCTGGACGAGGTCGTCAAGCAGCAGATCGAGGAGTGGCGTCCGGCGTACCGCAGCGCCGGGCGGGCCATCGTGCGCTCCGGGAAGAAGGGGCTGCGGGCCGTCGGCACGCCCGGCGCGGTGGCGCAGGTGCTGGCCACCCTCATCGAGAACTCGCTGATGCACGGGGCCGGGCCGGTCGCGCTGCGCACCCGTGTCACCGGCAACCAGGCCGTCGTCGAGGTCACAGACGCGGGCCCCGGGGTCTCGGCCGACCTCGGCTCCCGGGTCTTCGAGCGGACCGTGTCGGGGCGCAACTCGACGGGCCTGGGGCTGGCGGTGGCCCGCGATCTGGCGGAGGCCGACGGCGGGCGGCTGGAGCTGTTGCAGCAGCATCCGCCGGTGTTCGCGCTGTTCCTGGCGCGTGAGGCGGAGCACCAGCAGGAGGCGTGAGCCCCGCCCGCGGGGGCGCTACCGGCGCGAGGCGCTGTGCCCGCGCTCCCGCGCGCCGCCGCCCGAGTACGCCCGGGTGCTCTCGTCCGTACGGGTGAGGAACGATTCGGCGGTCTCCACGGCCTCGCGGGCGGGCAGGGCGCGGAAGACCCAGGTGCGGTACGACCAGAAGCGGAAGAGGGTGGCGATCCCGATGCCGAGGAACTTGAAGACGTTGCTCTGCAGCGGGCTGTCCCAGCCGAAGCCGTAGGTCGCCGTGTAGAGGACGCCGTTCTCGATGACCAGGCCGACCACGCTGAACAGCAGGAACAGCGTCAGTTCCTTGGTGCGGCCGCGCTTGTCCCGCTCGCGGTAGGCGAAGTAGCGGTAGCCGAGGTAGTTGGTGCCGGTCGCCACGATCGTCGCCACGATGCTGGCCCGGACGACGGGCAGTTCGGTCAGGCTCCGTACGAGATTGAAGACCGCGAAGTTCACCACGACGCCGGCCCCGCCGACCGCACCGAACTTCACCACTTCCCGGGCGAGCGCCTCCAGCCGTGACCGCGCAGCGCTCCGTTGCCTCATGGTGATGGTGTCAGCTCCCGGTCGTGGGCGGTGGCGGTACCGGCCCCGGCCGGCCCCCTCATGCTAACCAGCCCCCGGGGGCCCCGCCCGCCGCACCGTCAGGCCGCGGCGACCTGTCCGGTTCCCGCCGTCCGGTGCGCGGAGCCCGCCGGACGCGGTCAGCGCACGGTGATCCGGAACTCCACGATCCGGTCCCCGGGCTCCTCGGCGGCACCGGCCTCGCACCGCCGGCACGACCGCAGTCGTACGACGGTACGGCCCGCGCGGACCGCCTCGAAGTCCAGATAGCGGTCCGGGGCCGACGGCGGATCGGCGGTGTCCCGGTGGCTGCCCTCGGCGCGCAGGACGGCCGGGTCGGGCGGGGGACCGGCGAGCGCCCAGCGCCGGTCGGGGCCCTCCGGGTCGGGGAGCCGGAGGGAGAAACGTTCGCCCACGTCCACCGGGAAGGCACGCTCCCCGGGACCGTGGACCAAGGGCGCGCACAACTGGACGATCACCGAGTGGACCGCTATGACCAGCGCGGCGACGGCGAGCACGATCACCGCCACCCGGAAATGCCTCGACACCTCGCGATGTCCCATACGCCCCTCCCCATGACGGCGCACTCGCCCGATCGCAAGGCGCCCTGGGCACCGTACGCGCCCTTGGCGGTCCCTACCGGCCGCTACGGAGCAGCCCACTCGGATGATCCTCCAAGCCGCCCTCGGGGTGGAACGGCCGTACGGATACGCTGGGGGCGTGACATTCCCGGTAGTCGGCATGGTCGGCGGCGGTCAGCTCGCCCGTATGACCCACGAGGCGGGCATCCCCCTCGGCATCAAGTTCAAGCTCCTCAGTGACACTCCGCAGGACTCCGCGGCCCAGGTGGTGAGCGATGTCGTCGTCGGCGACTACCGCGACCTGGACACCCTCCGCGCGTTCGCCCGCGGCTGTGACGTGATCACCTTCGACCACGAGCACGTCCCCACCGAGCATCTGCGCGCCCTGGAGGCCGACGGCATCCCCGTACGCCCCGGTCCCGACGCGCTGGTGCACGCCCAGGACAAGGGGGTGATGCGCGCGAAGCTCGACGCGATCGGCGTGCCCTGCCCCCGGCACCGGCTGGTCTCCGACCCCGCCGACGCGGCGGCCTTCGCCGCGGAGCTCGCCGGGCGGGACGCGGACGGGCGGTGGCCGGACGGCGTCGCGGTGGTCCTCAAGACGGTCCGCGGAGGCTACGACGGCAAGGGCGTCTGGGTCGTACGATCCTCCGAGGAGGCGGCCGAACCGTTCCTCGCCGGGGTCCCCGTCCTCGCCGAGGAGAAGGTCCCCTTCGTCCGCGAGCTGGCCGCCAACGTCGTGCGCTCCCCGCACGGCCAGGCCGTCGCGTACCCCGTCGTGGAGTCGGTCCAGGTCGACGGCGTCTGCGACACGGTCATCGCCCCCGCGCCCGGCCTCGACGGCGAGCTGGCCGCCCGCGCCCAGCAGCTCGCCCTGCGGATCGCCGACGCGCTCGGCGTCGTCGGCCATCTCGCGGTGGAACTGTTCGAGGTCACCGGCGCCGACGGCGAACCGGCCGTCCTCGTCAACGAACTGGCCATGCGCCCGCACAACTCCGGCCACTGGACCCAGGACGGCGCGATCACCTCGCAGTTCGCCAACCATGTGCGCGCCGTGCTCGACCTCCCGCTCGGCGACCCGCGCCCCCGCGCCCGCTGGACGGTGATGGCCAACGTCCTCGGCGGCGACTACCCCGACATGTATGCCGCGTACCTCCATTGCATGGCACGCGACCCGCAGCTGAAGATTCACATGTACGGGAAGGACGTGAAGCCCGGCCGCAAGGTCGGACACGTCAACACCTACGGCGACGACCTGGCCGACGTGCGTGAGCGCGCCGCGCACGCCGCCGGCTACCTGCGAGGAACGATCACCGAATGAGCTCCAGCTCCGCAGGGGCGCCCGCCGCCCCCGCCCCCCTGGTCGGCATCGTCATGGGCTCCGACTCCGACTGGCCTGTCATGGAGGCCGCCGCCAAGGCCCTCGACGAGTTCTCCGTCCCCTACGAGGTCGATGTCGTCTCCGCGCACCGCATGCCCCGCGAGATGATCGCGTACGGCGAGGACGCGGCCGACCGCGGCCTCAAGGCGATCATCGCGGGCGCCGGCGGCGCCGCCCACCTGCCCGGCATGCTCGCCTCGGTCACCCCGCTGCCGGTCATCGGCGTACCCGTACCGCTGAAGTACCTGGACGGGATGGACTCGCTGCTGTCCATCGTCCAGATGCCGGCCGGTGTGCCCGTCGCCACCGTCTCGGTCGGCGGCGCCCGCAACGCCGGACTGCTCGCCGCCCGGATGCTCGCCGCCCACGACCCGGCGCTCCTCGGCCGGATGCGGGACTTCCAGCAGGAACTCAACGACCAGGCCACCGAGAAGGGCCGCCGGCTGCGCGACAAGGCCGCCGGCGCCAACGGCTTCGGCTTCGGGGCCCAGTGATGGGGGCCCGCACCGACGACCCCCGCATAGCCGCGCTGCTCGCCGAGTACCCCGTCGTCGACGGGCACAACGACCTGCCCTGGGCACTGCGCGAGCAGGTCCGCTACGACCTCGCCCGCCGCGACCTCACGGCCGACCAGTCGGCGTATCTGCACACCGACATCCCCCGGCTGCGGGCCGGCGGCGTCGGCGCGCAGTTCTGGTCGGTCTACGTCCGCAGCGACTACGCGGGTGACCAGGCGGTCAGTGCCACCCTCGAACAGGTCGACGTGGTGCGCCAGCTGGCCGCCCGTTACCCCGACGACCTGCGGATCGCGCTCACCGCCGACGACATGGAGGCGGCCCGCGCGGACGGCGTCATCGCGTCCCTGATGGGTGCCGAGGGCGGCCACTCCATCCACAACTCGCTGGCCACCCTGCGCGCCCTGTACCGGCTCGGTGTCCGGTACATGACGCTCACCCACAACGACAGCCTCGACTGGGCGGACTCGGCGACCGACGCGCCGCGCGCGGGCGGACTGACCGCCTTCGGCGAGGAGGTCGTCCGCGAGATGAACCGCCTCGGCATGCTCGTCGACCTCTCGCACGTCGCCCCCGACACCATGCGCGCCGCACTGCGCGTCAGCACCGCGCCGGTGGTCTTCTCGCACTCCTCCTCCCGGGCGGTCTGCGACCACCCCCGCAACATCCCCGACGACGTCCTCGCCCAGCTGCCCGCCAACGGCGGCATCGCGATGGCCACCTTCGTCCCGAAGTTCGTCATCGGCGCGATGGGGGAGTGGACGCTGCGCGCCGACGCGAACATGCGGGCGCACGGCTTCCACCACCTGGACACCACCCCCGAGGCGATGGCCGTCCAGCACGCCTTCGAGGCCGAGCACCCCCGGCCGCGGGCGTCCGCCGCGGACGTCGCCGACCACCTCGACCACATGCGCGAGGTCGCCGGCATCGACCACCTCGGCCTCGGCGGCGACTACGACGGCACCGCCTTCACCCCGTCCGACCTCGCCGATGTCGCGGGCTACCCCCGCCTCCTCGCCGAACTGCTCGACCGCAACTGGTCGCCCGACGACCTCACCAAGCTCACCTGGCGCAACGCGGTCCGCACCCTGCGCGCCGCCGAGGACGTGGCCCGCGCGGAGCAGGCCCGCCGCGGCCCCTCGAACGCGACGATCGAGGAGCTGGACGGCGCGGCC
>NZ_JCANQV010000185.1:0-11903 GCF_059553635.1 Candidatus Streptomyces philanthi | reverse complement strand
CCAGGTCCGGGCGCAGCCGCTGGAAGGCGGGGTCGTCCGCGCGGACCGCGTCGGCCGCCGGACCGCCGCCGGACGGTTCCTCCAGCAGGCCCGCGGCCCCCAGGCGCCGCACCACGCCCCGTACGTGCTCCGGGCGCAGGTCCAGCGCCGCGCCGTCCGCGGTCAGCTGTTCCATGCTCCGGGTGCCGTCGATCATTTCGAGGAAGTAGCCGGTCGCGGTGTCCATCGGCCCGACCACCACCGCATGGGCCGGCGCCACCCCGAACTGCACGGTCGCCAGGTCCCGCCAGCCGCGCCGCAGCGCGGGCTTGAGCATCGGATGCATGACTTCGCCCCCCGTCGTTCGTCCCGCACGCGTCGTGTGGCGTGCGTCGCACGTCGTGCGGACCCAGCATGGACCTCCACGCGGTTCGCGTGCGTCGAGTTGTCCACAGGACCGCCCATCAGTCGTACAAACGGTGTTCCCTGGGGAGAGTTTCGGGCCCGGACGGCGCGAGGGGCGGACTTCCCGCGGCCCCGGCGGGTAACGTCGGGCGCGTGCCCGCCGACCCCCGTCCCTCCGTCGCCGGCGAGATGCCGCTGCGCCGCGCCGCAGGCTCCGCCGCGCGTTCCCGGACCAGCGCCGTGGAGGTGCGCCGCAGCTCACGCCGGCGCCGCACGGTCTCCGCCTACCGCGAGGGCGACCGCACCGTCGTCCTCATCCCGGCCCGGATGTCCGAGGCCGAGGAGAAACGCTGGGTCACCGTCATGCTCGACAAACTCGCGGCCAAGGAGAGCAGACGCGAGCTCGGCGACGGGGAGCTCGCCGAACGGGCCGCCCGGCTGTCCCAGCAGTACCTCGGCTCCCGCGCCCGGCCCGGTTCGGTGCGCTGGGTCACCAACCAGAACACCCGCTGGGGGTCGTGCACCCCGGCCGAGGGCAGCATCCGGCTCTCGCACCGGCTCCAGGGCATGCCGGAGTACGTCATCGACTATGTGCTGCTGCACGAGCTGGCCCATCTCCTGGTGCCCGGCCACGGCCCGCGGTTCTGGCGGCTGCTGGAGTCCTACCCGCGGACGGAACGGGCCCGCGGCTACCTCGAAGGGGTCGCCGCGGCCGACCGTCTGCCGCACCTGCCCGGCGCCCGCAGGGAATGAACGGCCCGCGGCACCGGGGACGGCCCGGAAAGGGCCCGCCCCCGGTGCCGCGGCCGTCTCAGAGCAGTGCCCGGGTGCGCTCCACCAGGCGAACCACCGAGGCGTCGGCGACGTCCGCCACCTCGTCGTACGCGAACCAGCGCAGGTCCAGCGACTCGTCGCTGATCGCCGCGACCGCGTCGGCCGGGGCCAGCGCCGCGTACTGGACGTCCAGGTGCCAGGCGCACGGGGTGTGGTGGCGGTCCAGGCGCACCGGCCCGCCCGGCAGCAGCGTCAGGCCGTCCGTGATCCCGGACTCCTCGCGGGCCTCGCGCAGGGCCGCGTCCGCCACGGTGGCGTCCTCCGGCTCGCAGTGGCCGCCCATCTGGAGCCACATCCGCAGCTTGCGGTGCAGGGTCAGCAGCACCCTGCCCCCGGCCGGGTCGACGACCAGGGCGCTCGCCGTCAGATGGCCGTCCGCGCACGGCTTCCACATGCCGTCCGGGCGGGCCGCCAGATGGTCCAGGTACGCCAGGCGCAGCTGCTCCTGATCCGGTGCGGGCGCGGGCCACTCCTTGAGCACCCGCACCGCGTCGTCGCGCAGGCTCACCGCTCGCCGTCGCCCTTGCCGTCCTCGGGGGACTTCCCCTCACCGGTGCCGTCGGAGGGGCCGGGCGCCCCGCCGCCCGCGGCCTCGCCCAGTATCTTGTCGAGCTCGGAGAAGTCCATCTGCTCGTGGTGCACGAACCCGTCCGGGTCGTCGAGGTCCGCCGCCGTCGGCAGCATGTCCGGGTGGCTCCACAGGCCGTCGCGGCCCTCCACGCCCCGGGCGTCCGTCAGGGAGGCCCACAGCCGGGAGGCGTCCCGCAGTCGGCGCGGCCGCAGCTGGAGGCCGATCAGCGTGGAGAACGTCTGCTCCGCCGGCCCGCCGGTCGCCCGGCGCCGCCGCAGCGTCTCGCGCAGCGCGCCCGCCGACGGCAGGTGCGGGGACGCCGCGGCGTGCACCACCGCGTCCACCCAGCCCTCGACCAGCGCGAGCGCCGTCTCCAGCCGGGCCAGCGCCGCCTTCTGCTCCGGGGTGTCCTCCGGCTGGAACATGCCCTGCTGGAGCGCGTTCTGCAGCTCCTCCGGGTGCTGCGGGTCGATCTGGCCGACCACGTCCTCCAGCTTCGTGGTGTCGACCTTGATGCCCCGCGCGTAGCCCTCGACCGCGCCGAACAGGTGCGACCGCAGCCACGGCACATGGACGAAGAGACGCTGGTGGGCGGCCTCGCGCAGCGCCAGGTACAGCCGCACCTCCTCCTCCGGCACGCCCAGGCCCGCACCGAAGTGCGTGATGTTGCCCGGCAGCAGGGCGGCCCGCCCGGACGGGCCGAGCGGCAGCCCGACGTCCGTGGAGCCGACGACCTCGCCCGCCAGGACGCCCAGCGCCTGGCCGATCTGGGTGCCGAACATCGCGCCGCCCATGGAGCGCATCATGCCCAGCAGCGGCCCGGCCATCGCCTGCATCTCCTCGGGCAGCACATCGCCCATGGCCGCGCCGACACGCTCGGCGACCGGGTTGACCAGGTCCTTCCACACCGGCAGGGTCTCCTCGACCCACTCGGCGCGGCTCCACGCCACCACCGAGGCCGAGCCCGACGGCAGCGACGTCACACCGTCCAGCCACAGGTCCGCCAGGCGGACGGCCTCCTCGACGGCGGAGCGCTCACCGGGCGACAGGCTCGCGTCCTTGGAGCCGTCCGGCGTGCCCTGCGCGACCGTCTGGCGCGCGATGTCCTTGGCCATCTCCCAGTTCACCGGCCCGCCCTCGTACGAGAGCATCTGGCCCAGCTTCTGGAACGCGGCCCCGAGATCGCCAGGGCTCATCTGGCCGCCGGGGCCGCCCATGCCGCCGAAGAGCGCCGCGAACGGATTGTCCGCGCCACCGCTCCCGCCGCCGAACCCGAACGGGTTCGCGGGGTCCTGGCTACCTCCCTGGCCGCCCTTCTTCTTGCCGTTGTCGCCGTCCTCCGGCTCCTCCGGCGGAAGGCCGAATCCGAATGGGGTGTCACTCACGGGTTTCCTCGGCTCGTAGGGCCGCCGGCCCGGGGCCGGCGGCGGCTGCCCGACATCGTCTTCCAGCGTAGACACCCCGGGCGCTCCGGGGCTCGATGCTTCGCTCTCCCGACGGCTGCGGCAGGATGGACGCCACCTGGTCCGCACGCGCCAACAGCCGTGCGTACTGAAGACAACCGCTGGAGACGCCCGGTGAGTTCCCCAGATCCGACCGTTCGCGCAGCGCGAAACGCTGCCGCCATGACCGACAGCGAGGCCGGTGCCGCCCCGCGGCCGGCCCGCCGCCCCGTCGTCGCCGTCACCGGAGCCGCGTCCGGCGTCGGCGCGCTGCTGACCCGCGCGCTGGTGGCGTCCGACGAGGTCAAGGAGGTGCTGGCCCTCGACGAGCGACGCGGCGACGAGCACGGGGCGCAGTGGCACGTCCTGGACGTCCGCGACCCCGCCATCGCGGACCGGCTGCGCGGCGCCGACGTCGTCGTCCACCTCGCGCTCGACCTCGACCTGGAGACCGACCCCGCGGCCCGTACCGCCTACAACGTGCGCGGCACCCAGACCGTCCTCACCGCGGCCGCCGCGGCGGGGGTCCACCGGGTCGTGCTGTGCACCTCCGCCATGGTCTACGGGGCGCTGGCCGACAACGACGTCCCGCTGGCCGAGGACGCCGAGCTGCGCGCCACCGCCGACGCCACCGGGGTCGGCGACCTCCTGGAGATCGAGCGCCTCGCGCGCCGGGCGCCCCGCGCGCACCCCGGCCTGAACGTGACCGTGCTGCGCCCCACCGTCCTGGTGGGCGGCACCGACACCGCGCTGACCCGCTACTTCGAGTCGCCCCGCCTCCTGGTCGTCGCCGGTTCCCGGCCCGCCTGGCAGTTCTGCCACGTCGAGGACCTGGTCAGCGCCCTGGAGTACGCGGCGCTGGAGAAGGTCGACGGGGAGCTGGCGGTGGGCTGCGACGGCTGGCTGGAACAGGAGGAGGTCGAGGAACTGTCCGGAATCCGGCGGATGGAGCTGCCGTCCTCGGTGGCGCTGGGCGCCGCCGCCCGGCTGCACCGCATCGGCCTGACCCCGTCGCCCGCCGGGGACCTCGCCTACACCATGCACCCCTGGGTCGTCAGCGGCAGCAGGCTCCACGACGCGGGCTGGCGCCCCCGGTGGACGAACGAGGAGGTCCTGGCCGAGCTGCTGGAGGAGGTCGCGGGGCGGCACACCGTCGCCGGCCGCCGGCTGGGCCGCAAGGACGCCACCGCGGCCGGCGCCGCCGGCGCCACCGTCGCGCTGCTGGGCACCGCGGCCCTGGTCCGCCGCGCCCGCAAGGCCCGCCGCCGCCTCTGAGCGGACGGCCCCGTACGGGGCGGCGCGGCCCCGGGGGGAAGCACCGTTCCCGTCCGTCCGCCCGGTGCGGCACGATGGGGTGCATGTCTGGCACGCACGCCCCTGTGTCCCCCGCCCACGACCACCCCGGTGAGCGGGCCGCCGAGGAACCGGTCCGCCTCCTGGCGGTGCGGGAGTCCCCGCTGTCCGTGGACGAGGTCCTCGCGGCCGTCGGCGACCCGGCCGCCGGCGGCACGGCGCTGTTCGCCGGCACCGTCCGCTCGCACGACGGCGGCGCGGACGTGGCCGCCCTCGGGTACTCCGCCCACCCGAGTGCCGAGGCGGAGCTGCGCCGGGTCGCCGAGAAGGTCGCCGCGGACTTCCCGGTGCGGGCGCTGGCGGCCGTGCACCGGGTGGGGGACCTCGTGGTGGGTGATCTCGCCGTGGTCGTCGCGGTGTCCTGCCCGCACCGGGCGGAGGCGTTCGCGGCGTGCCGCCGGCTGATCGACGACCTCAAGCGGGAGGTGCCGATCTGGAAGCACCAGACGTTCTCCGACGGCACCGAGGAGTGGGTGGGGGCCTGACCCCGTACAGCGGGGGGCCGATCCGGTGGCCCCGTGTTCCGGTTGCGTAACCCGGTCCCTGGCGCAAGCGTTGTGCCAGCAGATGGTTAATCTGCTTATGCGTCGTTTTCTTTGTCGTTCCGCAGGCGCGTGAGGGCTGGGAGGCCGCTATGGGTGCGCTCCTCTGGTTGCTGATTCCGGTGCTCGCCGCGCTCGTCGCCGCGGTGTGGAGCAGCTGGGCGCTGCGTCACCGCAAGAGCGGGGACGTCGAGGAGCTCGCCGGCTACGAGCGGTTCCGCGCCGCCATGGAGAAGCAGCACTCCGGCACCGGCGCCGCCTGACCTCGCGGGGCCCTCGTACGGACGGCCCCGCGGGCCGGTTGTCATACCCGTCCCGTACTGTCGTTCCATGCCACGCCGCACCGCGACGCTGCTCGCCTCGACCCTGATGCTCATCGCGTTGCTCTGCGCCGGGGTGCTCGTCCCGGTGCCGTACGCGGAGATGTCGCCGGGGCCCACGGTGAACACGCTGGGCGAGCACGACGGTGAGCCGGTGCTGCAGATCTCCGGCCGCAGGACGTACCCGACGACCGGTCACCTCAACATGACCACAGTCCGCGTCACCGGCCCCGACTACCGCATGAACCTCCTGGAGGCCGTGTACGGCTGGCTCGACCCCGGCAGCGCCGTGGTGCCCCGCAAGACGCTCTACCCCGAGGGGCAGACCGCCGAGCAGGCCGACCAGCAGAACGCCGAGGAGTTCACCCAGTCCCAGGAGAGCGCCAAGGCCGCCGCGCTCAAGGAGCTGAAGATCCCGGTCGCCCAGCAGACCGTCGTCGGCTCCGTGGTCAAGGGCAGGCCCGCCGACGGGCGGCTGCACGCCGGCGACGTGATCAAGGAGGTGGACGGCACCCCGGTCAGGGCCACGGCCGACGTCGCCGAGCTGGTGACCCGCCACAAGCCGGGGGAGAAGACGGTCTTCACGATCATCCCGGCGAAGACCGCGGCGACCGCCGAGAAGAAGGGCGAGAAGCCCGAGACCGGCCGCAAGGACGTGACGCTCACCACGGAGAAGGCCGAGGACGGCCGCGCCGTCGTCGGCATCCAGGCGGCCCGCGACCACATCTTCCCGTTCCCCATCGACGTCAAGCTCGCCGACGTCGGTGGCCCCAGCGCCGGGCTGATGTTCGCGCTCGGCATCATCGACAAGCTCACCCCCGGCGGCGACCTCACCGGCGGCAGGTTCGTGGCCGGCACCGGCACCATCGACGACCGGGGCAAGGTCGGCCCGATCGGCGGCATCTCGATGAAGACGGTCGGTGCCCGTGAGAAGGGCGCCGAGTTCTTCCTCACACCGAAGGACAACTGCGCCTCCGCCGCCAGGAACACCCCCGACGGCCTGACCCTCGTCAAGGTCGACACCCTCGGGGACGCGCTCAAGGCGCTGAAGAAGATCCGTGGCGGTGACACCGCCGGCCTGCCGGGCTGCGGCACGGCCGGGCGGTGACGACGGCCCCCTCGCTCAGTCCGCGAACGTCGCCGCGAGGGCGTCCGCGAGGCCCGGCACCAGGGACGAGCCGGTGAGCACCTCCGACGTGGAGTCCCTCTCCCGCAGCCGCACCGCCGACTCCCGGGAACCGTCCCGCAGTACTCCCACCGTCATCCGCACCTCCCGGCGCTCCGGGTGCCCGGCGACCCACGCGGCCAGCTTGGCCTCGTCCATGTCCTGCGGCACCGCCTGCTCGGCGGACGGCGGCAGCATCAGCCGCTCCACGGTCAGCGCGCAGCCGGCCACCGCGTCCGGCCAGGCGATGGTGGCGAGGAACTCGTCCAGCGGCGCCCCGGCCGGGATCTCGTCCTGCTCGACGGGGGTCAGCGAGGAGGCGGCGTCGTCGATGCCGAGCTGCTCGGCGAGCGAGGGCTCCTGCGCCCGCAGCTTCGCGGAGTCGACGAGGGCGAAGAGACGGGCGGGCTGGTCCCAGCCCAGACCGGCGCTGTACTCGTCGATCTCCAGCACGGCGCGGGTCAGCGGGTCGGCGGCGAGGGGGGTGCCGTCTACGGGGAGGTTGGTCATGTCTCCCATCGTGCCTTGTCCGTCCCCGGAACCGGGAACTGGGTAAAGCCTTCGTAAGTTGGCTTTGTGGGTCCTACTATCGCCGGGCCTGTTCCACACAACAGCGAATCATTCGAGGTGCGCACCTTGGCTTTCCAGATGCCGGACCGCGGCGGAGGCCCCACAGGGCCACGGATCACAGTCGGCCGACCGTCGCGGCGGGTACGGACCCTGCTCATGACCGTAGGAGTGCTGGCCGTCCTGGCCATGCTCTTCGTGATGTTCTCGGGGTTCTGGACCGACTGGCAGTGGTACCGCTCGGTGCGCTTCTCCTCGGTCTTCACCACCACCCTGTTCACCAAGATCGGACTGTTCGCCGCCTTCGGTGTGCTGATGGCCGTCGCCGTCGGCGTCAACGTCTGGCTGGCGCACCGGCTGCGGCCGCCGCTCAGCGCGATGTCGCTGGAGCAGCAGAGCCTCGACCGGTACCGCATGGGGCTCGCGCCGTTCAAGAAGTGGGCCCTCATCGCGATCATGGCGGTGGTCGGCCTGATCTCCGGGGCCTCGGCCGCCGGTGAGTGGCGCACCTGGCTCCAGTGGGTCAACGGTGTGCCGTTCGGGCAGAAGGACCCGCAGTTCGGCAAGGACGTCGCGTTCTACGCCTTCGACCTGCCCTGGTACCGCTTCCTGCTGAGCTTCGGCTTCGGCTGCGCGGTGCTGTGCCTGATCACGGCCGCGCTGACGCACTACCTCTACGGCGGGCTGCGGCTGACCAGCCCCGGCTCCCGGGCGACCGCCGCCGCCACCGGCCACCTGGCGGTGCTGCTCGGCATCTTCGTCTCGCTCAAGGCCGTCGCGTACTGGCTCGACCGGTACGGCCTCGCCGTGAAGTCCAGCGGCCTGAAGTCCGCCGACGGCTGGACGGGCCTGCGCTACGTCGACGCCCACGCCTATCTGCCGGCGAAGACGATCCTGTTCTTCATCGCGGCGATCTGCGCGGTGCTGTTCTTCGCCACGCTGTGGCGGCGCACCTGGCAGCTGCCGGTCATCGGCTTCGGCCTGATGGTGCTGTCCGCGGTGCTGATCGGCGGGCTGTACCCGGCGATCGTGCAGAAGTTCCAGGTCCAGCCGAACGAGCAGGCCAAGGAAGCCCCGTACATCAAGCAGAACATCAGGGCGACCCGGGACGCGTACGACATCCAGGACGCCGAGGTGAAGGGCTACAAGGGCAACTACAAGCCGGCTTCGAAGGAGGACGGCGAGAAGCTGCGGGACAGCGCCGACACCACCGCCAGCATGCGGCTGCTCGACCCGAACGTGGTCTCGCCCGCGTTCCAGCAGCAACAGCAGGTCCGCGGCTACTACCAGTTCCCCGACACCCTCGACGTCGACCGCTACAAGGACAAGGACGGCAGCGAGCAGGACACTGTCATCGGTCTGCGCGAGCTGAACATCGAGGGCATCCCCGAGCGCAACTGGATCAACGACCACTTCAAGTACACCCACGGCTACGGCGCGGTCGCCGCGAAGGGCACCGAGACCGCGTTCGGCGGCGGCCCCAAGTACACCGAGGCCGATCTGCCGTCCAAGGGCCAGTTCGGCACGTACGAGCAGCGGGTCTACTACGGCGAGAAGACCACCCAGTACTCCATCGTCGGCGGGCCCCAGAAGGAGCTCGACTACTCCGACGACAGCGGTGAGAAGAGCTACCGCTACCAGGGCAAGAGCGGTGTGGACCTCTCCAACCCGGTCAACCGCGCCGCGTACGCGGTCGCCTTCGGGGAGCCGCAGATCCTCTACTCCGGGGCGATCGGCGAGGGCTCGCGCATCCTGTACAACCGCACACCGAAGGAGCGGGTCGAGGCCGTCGCGCCGTGGCTGACCATCGACGGCGACGCCTACCCGGCGGTCGTCGACGGCCGTATCCAGTGGATCGTCGACGCGTACACCACCAGCAACGGCTACCCGTACGCCTCGCGCACCACGCTCGGCGACAGCACCGCCGACTCGCTCACCACCGGTCAGCGCGCGGTCATGGCCCAGCAGAACCAGGTCAACTACATCCGCAACTCGGTCAAGGCAACGGTCGACGCCTATGACGGATCGGTCAAGCTCTACCAGTGGGACACCAAGGACCCGGTCCTGAAGACCTGGATGAAGTCCTTCCCCGACACGGTCGAGAAGCGGAGCGAGATCAGCCCCTCGCTGATGGAGCACCTGCGCTACCCGCAGGACCTGTTCAAGGTGCAGCGCCAGCTGCTGACGACGTACCACGTCACCGACCCGGACACGTTCTACACCGGCTCGGAGCGCTGGCAGATCCCCGACGACCCGACGGCCAAGGCGGGCAACTCCGTGCCCCCGTACTACCTGAGCATGAAGATGCCGGACCAGAAGGACCGGACCTTCTCGCTGACGACGACGCTCACGCCCAACAAGCGCGACAACCTCGGCGCGTTCATGGCCGTGAACGCCGACGCCACCAGCGACGACTACGGGCGGATAAGGGTGCTGAAGCTGCCCTCGCAGACCCCCGTCCCGGGCCCGAAGCTGGTGCAGTCGAAGTTCAACTCCGACCCGGACATCGCCAACGAGCTCAACATCCTCAAGAAGCTCGGTGACTCGGAGATCGAGTACGGCAACCTGCTGACCGTGCCCCTGGAGGGCGGACTGCTCTACGTGGAACCGGTCTACCTGCGCGGCGCCAACACCAACTACCCCCTGCTGAAGAAGGTCCTCGTCAGCTACGGCGACGAGAAGCCCGTCCTGGAGAACTCCCTCAAGGACGCGCTGGACGTCGTCTTCGGCAAGAAGGCGCCGAGCACCGGCGGTGAACAGCCGCCGTCCGGAGGCAAGGGGAAGACGGAGCCGCCGGCCGACCGGACGGTGCGGCAGGCACTCGACGACGCGCAGAAGGCGTTCGAGGACGCGGAGAAGGCGCGCGTCTCGGGCGACTGGGCCGCGTTCGGCGAGGCCCAGAAGAAGATCCAGGCGGCCCTGGAACACGCTGTCGCCGCCGAGAAGAAGGCGGGCGGAAAGGGCGGCGGTACCTCGGGAGGCTGAACCTCCCGGTGACGCGGGACACACGGGGCGGCCGCCGGTGGGAGCCGGCGGCCGCCCCGCGGCGTCCGACCCGACCCCGGCGGCGTGATACGGTGAGGACACAACGACGCGGGGTGGAGCAGCTCGGTAGCTCGCTGGGCTCATAACCCAGAGGTCGCAGGTTCAAATCCTGTCCCCGCTACGAAAGGTGAAGGCCCGGATTCCATGGTGAATCCGGGCCTTCGTCGTGGCCGCTGCCGGGCCGGACGGGGCGCGCCGTGCGATCGGGCCGCCCGGCGGAACAAGGGAGAGACGTATCGGAGTTTGGCAAGTCGCCGTATCGGGAAGTCGACAAACCGCTGAAGTGACCTCGCTGGTGCGGTATACCAGGTGTACGAGGGTTACGGGTGGTGCAACGATGGCTCTTATGGGGGACAAGGCAAGGTTGTTGGAGACGGACCGGTTTGTACCTGCGCCTGACGAGGACGGCGCATCCGAGCTGCCGATGGACGCGATGGAGGCCGCTGAGGCCGCGGAAGCGTCCGACGCCGTGGCCGAGACCGGTTACCGCCGGGCCGCCGCGGCGGGCGACACCACCGCCATGAGCGTGCTGGGCGCGCTGCTGCTGCGCCGCGGCGATCTCGACGGCGCGGAACCGCATCTGCGCTCCGCCACCGCCGCGGGCGACCGCGCCGCCGCCAACAATCTCGGTGTCCTGCTGCACCAGCGGGGCCACCCCGACGAGGCGGCCGGCTGGTGGCGGCTCGCCGCCGAGGCCGGCTCCGCGGCCGCCGCCCACGCCCTGGGCCGCCACCACCGCGAGCGCGGTGAGGAACACGACGCCGAGCACTGGCTGCGCCGGTCCGCCGAGGCCGGCCACTGCCTGGGCGCCTACGCCCTCGCCGACCTGCTGGAGCACCGCGGGGACATCGGCGCCGAGCGCTGGTTCCGGGCCGCCGCCGAACGGGGCCACCGCGAGGCCGCCTACCGCATCGCCCGGCTCATCGAGGAGGGCCGCGGCGCCGACCGGCGTACCGTCCCCGCCTACGGCGAGCTGACCCAGGAGGCCGAGGCGGAGCAGTGGTACCGCCAGGCCGCGGCGCGCGGGCACCGCCGCGCCGCCCTCCAGCTGGGCACCCTCCTGGAGGAGCGCGGCGACATCCAGGAGGCGGGCCGCTGGTACCTCTCCGCCGCCAAGGACGGCGAGGCGCGGGCCGCCTGCGCCCTGGGCTTCCTGCTGCGCGACGCCGGTGACGAGGAGAGTGCCGCCGAGTGGTGGCGCCGCGCGGCCCAGGACGGCGACGGCAACGCCGCCAACGCCCTGGGCGCGTTCCACGCCGACCGCGGCGAGCCGCAGACCGCGGAGCGCTGGTACCGCGTCGCGCTGGACGCCGGTGACGTCAACGGCGCCTACAACATCGGCCTCCTGTGCACCGAGCAGGGCCGCGCCGACCGCGGTGAGCAGTGGTACCGCCGGGCCGCCTACGCCGGGCACCGGGAGGCGGCCAACGCGCTGGCCATCCTGCTGCTCCAGCGCGGCGACGCGGCCGGCGCGGAACCGTGGTTCTCCAAGGCCGCCGAGGCGGGCAGCGTGGACGCCGCCTTCAACCTCGGCATCCTCTTCACCGGGCGCGGCGACGCGCGCACCGCGCGCCAGTGGTACGAGCGGGCGGCCGCCGCCGGGCACACCGAGGCGGCGCTCCAGGTGGCCCTCGCCCAGGTCCGCGACGGCGAGTACGGGGCGGCGGAACGCAATCTGAG
>NZ_JCANQV010000184.1:0-11959 GCF_059553635.1 Candidatus Streptomyces philanthi | reverse complement strand
CGACGCTTTCGCCCGCGATGTCCTCCCCGCGCCCAAGGGCGCCTCCCGCTCCCTGCTCCGGTCGCTGCTCGCCCCCCGGTCCCGGCGGGTGACACTGGCGGCCGTCCTGCTGCTGCTCCAGCAGGCCGCCGTCCAGGCGGGGCCGCTGCTCGTGGCGTACGCCATCGACCGCGCCGTGCCCGCGCTGCGGGCGGGCGACCACGGCCCGCTGATCACGGTCGCGGTGGCCGCCGCGGTGTGCGCCACGGCCGCGGGCACGCTCCAGTTCCTCTTCGTCCGTGTCTCGGCCCGTGTCAGCCAGGACGTCCTGCTCGACCTCCGGGGCCGTATCTTCCGGCACGCCCAGAACCTCAGCCTCGACTTCCACGAGCGCTACACCTCCGGACGGCTGATATCCCGGGCCACCACGGACGTGGAGGCGCTGCGCGAACTCCTCGACGAGGGCCTCCAGGAGCTGATCGTCCTCTGCCTCTCGACGGTCTACATCACGGCGATGCTGCTCTACCTGGACTGGGGCCTGGGCGCCGCCGCGGTGCTGTCGGCCGGGCCGCTCTCCCTCCTGGTCCGCTCCTTCGACCGCCGCGCGCAGCGGGTGTTCCGCATCAAGTCGACGGCGATCGCCGCGGTGATCGTGAAGTTCACCGAGACCGTCAACGGCATACGCCCGGTGAAGGCGTTCCGGCGCGAGCGGCCGAACGAGGCCGAGTTCGCCCGGCTGAACCGCCACCACGAGCGGGTCAACGGCGACACGGCCCTGGAGATGGCGCGCTATGTCGTCGCCTCCCGGCTGGTGGCGAACTTCGCGGTCGCGGCGATCGTGCTGTGGGGCGCCTACCGGGTGGCCACCGGGGATCTCGCGCTCGGGGTGCTCGCCGCCGCCGTGCTGTACCTGCGGCGGCTGTACGACCCGATCGACCGGCTGGCGGTGTTCCTCAACTCGTACCAGTCGGCGGCCGCCTCACTGGAGAAGATCGCCGGACTGCTCGCCCAGCGGCCCGCGGTCCCCGAGCCGGCGCACCCGGCGGCGCTGCCGCCCGCGCCACAGGACCGCCCCGGCCGGGAGGTCGCCTTCCGCGACGTGCGTTTCGCGTACCGCACGGGCGGCGAGGTGCTGCCCCGCTTCGACCTCACCCTGGCGGCGGGCGAGACCGTCGCCGTGGTGGGGGCCACCGGCGCGGGCAAGTCCACCCTGGCCAAGCTGCTGGCCCGGTTCTACGACCCGACGGAGGGCCGGGTCCTGCTCGACGGCGTCGATCTGCGCGAGCTGCCGTCCGCCGAGCTGCGGCGGGCGGTGGTCATGGTGACGCAGGAAGCGTTCCTGTTCTCCGGGTCCGTCGCCGAGAACATCGCGATCGGCCGCCCGGAGGCCACCCGCGCCGAGATCGAGCGCGCCGCGCGGGCGATCGGGGCGCACGACTTCATCGCCGCGCTTCCGGACGGGTACGACACCGACGTCCGCAAGCGCGGCGGACGCATCTCCGCCGGCCAGCGCCAGCTGGTGGGCTTCGCGCGGGCGCTCCTCGCCGACCCGGCGGTCCTCATCCTGGACGAGGCGACCAGCTCCCTGGACGTCCCCGGCGAGCGGGCGGTGCAGAACGCGCTGGCCACGGTGCTCCGGGGGCGTACCGCGATAGTGATCGCCCACCGTCTGTCGACGGTGGAGATCGCCGACCGCGTCCTGGTCATGGCGGACGGCCGCATCGTCGAGGACGGCGCCCCGCACGCGCTGATCGCCGGCCGCGGCCGCTTCGCGGAGCTGCATGCGGCATGGCGGGAGAGTGTGGGGTGAGGGGACGGGAGTGAAGGGGCGGGTGCGGGTCCGGCCGGTGCCACCGGCCGGACCCGACCGTCCCGTACGAGCCGCCCCGTGCGCGCCGTCCCCACGGGCGCCGTCCGGCCGCCCCCGCCCGGGTCGGTAGCCTGAAGGCACGATGAACCGTTTCACGACGTCCTGGGGTGCGTTCGACCTCACCCGTTTCCCCGAGGACCCCCGCGACACCCTCCGCGCCTGGGACGCCGCCGACGCCTATCTGCTGCGGCACCTCGCCGACGGCAGTACGGGACCGGACACCACGGCGACGAACACCCCCGCCGAACCGGACCAGGGCGCCGCCCCGTCCGTCACCCCCGCCCCCGACCTCCCCGGCACCACCGTCGTTCTGGGGGACCGCTGGGGTGCCCTGGCCACCGCGCTGTCCGGCTCACGGCCCGTGCAGATCACGGACTCGTACCTCACCCAGCGGGCGACCACCGCCAATCTGCGGCGCAACGGCATCGCCGAGGACGCCGTGGCGCTGCGTTCGGTGCTGGACGACCCGCCGCAGCGGATCGACACCCTGCTGATCCGGGTGCCCAAGAGCCTGGCGCTCCTGGAGGAGCAGCTGCGCCGCCTGGCGCCCGCGGTGCACGCGGGGACCCGGATCATCGGGACCGGCATGGTCACCGAGATCCACACCTCGACGCTCACGCTGTTCGAGCGGATTCTGGGACCGACCCGTACGTCGCTGGCCGTCCGGAAGGCCCGGCTGATCCTCTGCACGCCCGATCCGGGCCTGTCCCCGGAGCCCGGTTCATGGCCGCGCGGCTATGCGCTCCCCGGGGACGTCGGCGTCGTCTCGGGACGTACGGTCGTCAATCACGCCGGGATCTTCTGCGCGGACCGGCTCGACATCGGCACCCGCTTCCTGCTGAACCACCTCCCCCGAAGGCGGGGCCCGGAGCGGGTGGTCGACCTGGGCTGCGGCAACGGCGTGGTCGGTACGGCGATGGCACTGGCCAACCCGGAGGCGGAGGTGACCTTCGTCGACGAGTCGTTCTCGGCGGTGGCCTCGGCGCGGGCGACGTACGCGGCGAACGTGCCGGACGCGGCGCGGGTGGAGTTCGTGGTGGGCGACGGGCTGGCGGCGACGCCGGCCGGTTCGGTGGACCTCGTCCTGAACAATCCGCCGTTCCACGGTCACCGGGGGATGTCCGACGCGACGGCCCGCCGGATGTTCGGCGGCGCGCGGGCGGCCCTGCGTCCGGGCGGTGAACTGTGGGTCGTCGGCAACCGCCACCTCGGCTACCACGTGCGTCTGCGGCGCCTCTTCGGCTCCTGCGACGTGGTCGCCGGCGACCCCAAGTTCGTCGTGCTGCGGGCCGTCAAACGCTGACCGGACACTGAACCGCCGGGGAGCCGGGCAGCATCCGCGTACCGCCACGGCCCACCGAACGCCGCACGCCGGCGCCACCGGTTCCGGACCGCCGGAAACACTGGGGCGCCCGCCGGACCCCGCCCTCTAGGGTGCGGACATGACCACCGCGCCGAAGGTCCCGCAGGACGACGCCCCGCCCCCGGACCTGTGGGCGGCCGCCGGGGGCCCTCCCCCGCTGACGCCCGTGCGCTATCTCTGGTGGTTGACGGCGCGTCAGTGGCGGAGGGTGCTGACGGGTACCACGTTCGGCAGTCTGTGGATGGTCGGGCTGATGGTGCCGCCGTACCTTCTCTCCCGCGCCGTGGACGACGGGGTGGCGGCGGGCCGGACGGGGGCGCTCGCCGGGTGGGTCGCCGCGCTCGTCGCCGTCGGCGCGCTCAACGCCTGGTTGGCGGTCATGCGGCACCGCACGATGACGCGGGTACGGCTGGACGCCATGGTGCGCACCGTACGGGTCGTCATGGGGCAGACGGTACGGCTGGGGGCCGTGCTGCCGCGCCGGGTGACGGCCGGTGAGGTCGTCGCGATCGGTATCGGGGACGTCGGGGTGATCAGCCGGACGCTGACGCTCACCGGGCCCGGCATCGGCGCGGTCGTCGCGTACGGGGTGGTCGCCGTGCTGCTGTTCTCGGTGTCGCCGCTGCTCGCCGTCGTGGTGCTGCTGGGTGTTCCGCTGCTCGCGGTGCTGGTGGGACCGCTGCTGGGGCGGTTGCAGGGCGCCGAGTCCCGTTACCGGGAGCGCCAGAGCGGGCTGGCCGCGCGGCTGACGGACCTGGTCGGCGGGTTGCGGGTGCTCAACGGGCTGGGCGGCAAGGACGTGTTCGCGGCGCGCTACCGGCGCGACTCCGCCGCGCTGCGCGCCGAGGGCTACCGGGTCGGCGCGGCGACCAGCTGGATCCAGGCGCTCGGCATCGGACTGCCCACGCTCTTCCTCGCCGCGGTGACCTGGCTCGGGGCGCGGATGGCCGTCCAGGGGGAGCTGACGGCGGGCGAGTTGGTGGCGGTCTACGGGTACACGGCCGCGCTGGTGGTACCGGTGGCGTCCTTCATCGAGGGCGGTGACGACCTGGCCAGGGGGCTGGTGGCCGCCCGCCGGGTGACGCGGTTCCTGGCGCTGGAGCCGTCCGGCGCCGCGCCGTCGGACCCGGCGGCCCCGCCCGGCGTGCCGTCGGCCCTCGTGGACCCGGAGTCCGGGGTGACCGTGGTCCCCGGGGAGCTGACCGCGCTGGCCGGGGAGCGGCCGGACGAGACGGCGGCGGTGGTCGACCGCCTCGGCCGGTTCGCGGACTCGGCCGCCACCTGGGGCGGCGTCCGCCTCGACGCCCTTGCCCCGGCGCTGCTGCGCGAGCGCGTCCTGGTCGCGGACAACGAGGCGGACCTGTTCGCCGGCACCCTGCGCGAGGTGGTCTCGGGCCGCCGGGAGCGGGAGACGGCCGCCGTCGACCGCGCCGTACGGGCCGCGATGGCGGAGGAGATCGTCCTCGGGCTGCCGGGCGGCCTGGACGCGCCCGTCGAGGCGCAGGGCCGCAATCTCTCCGGCGGTCAGCGGCAGCGCGTCCGGCTGGTGCGGGCGCTGCTGGCCGACCCCGAGGTGCTGCTCGCCACCGAGCCGACGTCGGCCCTCGACGCGCATACGGAGGCGGCCGTCGCGGCCCGGCTGCACGCCGCCCGCCAGGGCCGTACGACCGTGGTCACCAGCACCTCGCCGCTGCTGCTCGACCGCGCGGACACCGTGCACCACCTGGTCGGCGGCACGGTGGCGGCCACCGGCACCCACCGGGAACTCCTGGCCCGCGACCCCGCCTACCGGCGGTTGGTGGCCCGGGGCGAGGACGGCGACGCGGCGCCCGGTACCACCCCGCCCGGCCCCCGTACCCCCACCCTTCACGAGGAGCGCCGGTGACCCCGTCCTCTCCGCCGACGCCCGCCGGTCTCCCCGTGGCGGACCGCCGGACCACCCGCCGGGCCGCGTTCGGGCTGATCCGTGCGGACGGGCGGGCGTTCGCCCTGATGCTCGCGCTGAACGCGGCGGCCGCCGGTGCGGGGCTGGCCGGTCCCTGGCTGTTCGGGCGGATCGTCGACACGGTGCGCGGCGGGGGCGGGACGGGCGCCGTGGACCGGCTGGCGCTGGGCATCCTCGTCTGCGCCGTGGTGCAGTTGCTGCTGGCGCGCTGGGCGCGGTACGTGGGGCACCGGTTCGGTGAGCGGACGCTGGCGCGGGTGCGCGAGCGGTTCGTGGAACGGGCGTTGGCGCTGCCCGCCGCGGTGGTGGAGCGGGCCGGGACGGGCGATCTGGCGGCGCGGGGGACGGCGGACGTCGCGACGGTGGGGCGGACGTTGCGCGACGCGGCGCCCGAGGTGTTCCTCTCGATGGTGCAGGCGCTGTTCCTGCTCGGTGCGGTGGTGGCGCTCTCCCCGCTGCTGGGGCTGTGCGCGGTGGGGCTGCTGGGGTGCTGGTGGGCGGTGCGCTGGTATCTGCGGCGGGCGCGGGAGGCGTATCTGGCCGAGGGCGCGGCGACCTCCACGCTCGCCGAGCTGCTGGCGGCGACGGCCACCGGGGCGCGGACGGTGGAGGCGTTCGGTCTCCAGGAGCGGCGGGCAGCGGCCTGCGAGGCGGCCGTGGCGCACGCCCGGCGGACCCGGGAGCGCACCCTGTTCCTGCGCAGTGTCCTCTTCCCGGTGGTGGACTTCTCGTACATCCTGCCGGTGACCGGGGCGCTGCTGGCCGGCGGGGCGCTGTACGGCGCGGGGGTGCTGTCCCTGGGGGCGGTGGTCTCCGCCGCGATGTATCTGCGGCAGCTGTCGGAGCCGCTGGACACCCTGCTGCGGTGGACCGAGCAGCTCCAGAGCAGCGGCGCCGCGTTCGCCCGCGTCGAGGGGCCGGCCGAGGCCGTGCGGGCGGCGCCGGTCCCGGTCGCGTCCGCGCCGGTGGACGACCGGACCGGTGTCATCGAGGTCTCCGGGGTGCGGTACGCGTACGGGGACGGGGCGGACGGGGAGCGGCGTGAGGTGCTGCGCGGGGTGTCGCTGACCGTCCGGCCCGGTGAACGGCTGGCGGTCGTCGGGCCGTCCGGGGCCGGCAAGTCGACGCTGGGGCGGTTGCTGGCGGGGGTGGACGCGCCGGACCACGGGACGGTGACGGTCGGCGGGGTGCCGGTGGCGTCGGCGCCGGAGGTGGTGCGCCGTCAGGTCGTCCTGGTGACGCAGGAGCACCATGTGTTCCTGGGGACGGTCCGGGACAATCTGCTGATCGCCGCGCCGGGGGCGGGGGACGCACAGCTGTCCGCGGCGCTCGCCGCCGTGGGCGCGTCCTGGGCCGCGGAACTGCCGGACGGTCTGGACACCCGGCTGGGCGGTGACGGGGTGCGGCTGGACGGGGCGCGGTCGCAGCAGCTCGCGCTGGCCCGGGTGGTGCTGGCCGATCCGCACACGGTGATCCTCGACGAGGCGACGGCGCTGCTCGACCCGCGGACGGCGCGGCACGCGGAGCGGGCGCTGGCGGCGGTGCTGGAGGGGCGCACGGTGATCGCCGTGGCGCACCGGTTGCACACGGCGCACGACGCGGACCGGGTGGCGGTGATGGAGGACGGCCGGCTCACCGAACTGGGGCCGCACGAGGCGCTGGTGGGCGCCGGTGGCACATATGCGTCCTTGTGGCGCTCGTGGCACAGCTGACCTACGGGCAGGGGGAGGCGGAGGTGCGGGGACGCCGGCGGTGGTGACGTCGGCGTCCGATCGGAAACCGTCCGAAATCCGAAAAAATATTTCGAGCAACGGACGCTTTCCAGCCATTTCCTTGAAGGGTGCCTGACAACTACCCGACACCAGTGTCACTCTTCCCCGCATCCGCCGCGCGGACTCCCACGGTTCCCCCACCCCGCGGCAGACAGCACAGTGCACATCCGCACCTCCGTTACATCACCCCCCACGCGCTCCATCAGTTCTGCCTCGCTCTGCCCGGACGGTCACCTGCCGCCCGGTCCCCCTCGGCCGCGGCGACCCACGTCGCAGCCCCGCAGAAGGAGTCAGTGTGAGACGCACCCCCCATCGACGTGCCGTCGCCACCGGCGCGTTGGTCGCCGTGACCGCGATGCTGGCCGTCGGCGCCCAGGCCGGCACCGGCGCCGCGGCGACCCCCCAGGCCAAGGACCGGGCCGTTCCGCACGCCGCCCCGCGCTCCGGTGCCCTGCCCGCGAAGCTCTCCCCCTCCCAGCGGGCCGAGCTGCTGCGCGAGGCCAACGCCACCACCGCGCGGACCGCCGAGCGCATCGGGCTCGGCGCCCAGGAGAAGCTGGTCGTCAAGGACGTCACCCGGGACGCCGACGGCACGGTCCACACCCGCTACGACCGCACCTACGCCGGGCTGCCCGTCCTCGGCGGCGACCTCGTCGTCCACGAGACCAAGGGCGGCGACGTCAAGGGCGTCACCCAGCCCATCAGGTCGCAGCTGAAGTTCACCGGCCTGACCGCGAAGGTGAAGCCGGCGGCGGCAGAGGCCAAGGCCCTCCAGTCGGCGCAGGCGCAGGGCGCGAAGAAGTCCGAGGCCGACGGGGCGCCGCGCAAGGTGATCTGGGCCGCCGACGGCAAGCCGGTGCTGGCGTACGAGACGGTGGTCGGCGGCTTCCAGAAGGACGGCACGCCCAACCGGCTGCACGTGATCACCGACGCCACGACCGGCGCCAAGCTGTTCGAGTACCAGGCCATCGAGAACGGCGTCGGCAACAGCGAGTACAGCGGCAAGGTGACGATCGGCACCTCCGGTTCCGCGCCGTCGTTCACCATGACCGACGCCACCCGCGGCAACCACAAGACCTACAACTTGAACCACGGTTCCTCCGGTACCGGTTCGCTGTTCACCAACACCACCGACACCTGGGGCGACGGCACCCCGCAGAACGCCCAGACCGCCGCCGTCGACGCCGCGTACGGCGCGCAGGAGACCTGGGACTACTACAAGAACGTCCACGGCCGCACCGGCATCCGCGGCGACGGCGTCGGCGCGTACTCCCGCGTCCACTACGGCAACAGCTACGTCAACGCCTTCTGGGACGACAGCTGCTTCTGCATGACGTACGGCGACGGCCAGAGCAACGCCCATCCGCTGACCGCGATGGACGTGGCCGGGCACGAGATGTCGCACGGCGTCACCTCCGCGACGGCCGGCCTGATCTACAGCGGCGAGTCCGGCGGCCTCAACGAGGCGACCTCCGACATCTTCGGCACGGCGGTGGAGTTCCACGCGAACAACGCCGCCGACCCCGGTGACTACCTCATCGGCGAGAAGATCGACATCAACGGCGACGGCACCCCGCTGCGCTACATGGACAAGCCCTCCAAGGACGGCCTGTCCGCCGACTACTGGTCGAGCAACGTGGGCAACAAGGACGTCCACTACTCGTCCGGCGTCGCCAACCACTTCTTCTACCTGCTGTCCGAGGGCAGCGGCGCCAAGGACATCGGCGGCGTCCACTACGACAGCCCGACCTACGACAACCAGCCGGTGCCGGGCATCGGCCGGGCCAACGCCGAGAAGGTCTGGTTCAAGGCCCTCACCCAGTACATGAGCGCCAACACCAACTACGCGGCGGCCCGCACGGCGACGCTGAAGGCCGCCGCCGACCTGTTCGGCGAGGGCAGCGCGACGTACAACACCGTCGCCAACACCTGGGCCGCGGTCAACGTCGGCTCCCGCGTCCCGGACGGCGGCGCGGTCACCGTCACCCACCCGGGCAACCAGACCAGCACCGTCAACCAGGCGGCCAGCCTCCAGATCAAGGCGACCAGCAGCACCACGGGCGCCCTGTCGTACGCGGCGAGCGGGCTGCCGGCCGGTCTGTCGATCAACGCGAGCACCGGTCTGATCTCCGGTACGCCGACCGCGACCGGCACCAGCTCGGTGACGGTGACGGTCACCGACGCGGCGAAGAAGAGCGGCACCACCACCTTCTCCTGGACGGTGAACCCGGCCAGTGGCGGCAACGTCTTCGAGAACACCGACAAGCTGCCGATCCCGGACGGCGGCGCGGCGGTCACCTCGCCGATCACGGTGAGCCGCAGCGGGAACGCGTCCAGCACGCTGAAGGTGGGCGTGGACATCACCCACTCGTACCGCGGTGACCTGGTCATCGACCTGATCGCGCCGGACGGTACGGTCTACCCGCTCAAGAGCGCCAGCGTCTTCGACTCGGGCGCCGACGTGAAGACGACGTACACGGTCAACGCCTCGTCGAAGGCCGCGAGCGGCACCTGGAAGCTGCGGGTGCGGGACGTCTACACCTATGACTCCGGCACGCTCAATGGCTGGAAGCTGACGTTCTGACATCTCGGCGGCACCCGGGCGTCATCTCCGTGTGCCAGAGGTGAGGCCCTGACCGGCCGCACCGCAAACGACCTGCGATGACATCGAGTTGGGCGTCGTTCCCGGAGCTTCCGGGAACGACGCCCTTCTCCGTTATGCGAACATCGCGCTTCCCTCTGCGAACGATTTTCGGCCAACCTATGAGCCGCCTCCTGACATGGACGCGATCAAATGGCAGTGTTCCGGACGCACGTCACACCCGCATCGCTTTGCACCCCCCACCTCTTGGCAAAGTTGAAGGAGCCCGCGTGACCCCCCACACGTCCCGTAAGACCCGTATCACCACGACCGCCGTCGTCGCCGCGGCCCTGCTCGCCGCCGGCATCACCGCCGGCACCGCGGGCGCCTCCCCCGCACCGGCCCCCAAGGACGCCTTCCCCCTCAAGCTCACCGCCTCGCACCGCGCCGAGCTGCTGCGCGACGCCGGCGCCGCCAAGGCGCGGATGGTGCGCGAACTGGGCCTGGGTTCCCAGGAGAAGCTGGTCGTCAAGGACGTCGTCAAGGACGCCGACGGCACCGTCCACACCCGCTACGACCGCACCTACGCCGGACTGCCCGTCCTCGGCGGCGACCTCGTCGTCCACCAGGACAAGAACGGCACGGTCAAGAGCACCACCAAGGCGACCGACAAGCCGATCAAGGTGGCCTCCACCACCCCGAAGATCGCCGCCAAGGCCGCCGAGAAGGCCGCCCAGGGCCCCGCCGCCAAGACCTTCGCCGCCAAGAAGGCCGACGACGCCACCGCCCGCAAGGTCGTCTGGGCCGCCTCCGGCACCCCCGTCCTCGCGTACGACACCGTCGTCAAGGGCGTCAAGAAGGACGGCACGCCCAGCCGCGTCCACGTCATCACCGACGCCGACAGCGGCAAGAAGCTGTTCCAGTACGACGACATCCGCACCGGCAAGGGCGAGAGCGAGTACAGCGGCACCGTCGACCTGGGCACCTCCAAGGAGGGCGGCAAGTTCACGCTGACCGACACCGAGCGTGGCGGCCACAAGACCACCAACCTGGAGAACGGCTCCTCCGGTGAGGGCAGCCCGTTCCTCAAGGACACCGACACCTGGGGCAACGGCAAGGGCGACGACCCGGAGACCGCGGCCGTCGACGCGCACTACGGCGCGGCCCAGACCTGGGACTACTACAAGGAGGTCCACGGCCGCTCCGGCATCAAGGGCGACGGCCAGGCCGCCTACAGCCGCGTCCACTACGGCAACAACTACGTCAACGCCTTCTGGGACGACAGCTGCTTCTGCATGACGTACGGCGACGGCGAGGGCAACTCCCACCCGCTCACCGCCATCGACGTCGCGGCCCACGAGATGTCGCACGGCGTCACCTCCGCCACCGCCAACCTCACCTACAGCGGCGAGTCCGGTGGCCTCAACGAGGGCACCTCGGACATCTTCGGCACGGCGGTCGAGTTCTACGCCAAGAACGACGCCGACCCCGGTGACTACCTCATCGGCGAGAAGATCGACATCAACGGCGACGGCACCCCGCTGCGCTACATGGACAAGCCCTCCAAGGACGGCCAGTCGCAGGACTACTGGGACTCCAACACCGGCAACCTCGACCCGCACTACTCGTCCGGTGTCGCCAACCACTTCTTCTACCTGCTGTCCGAGGGCAGCGGCGCCAAGGAGATCGGCGGCGTCAAGTACGACAGCCCGACCAAGGACGGCTCCAAGGTCGAGGGCATAGGCCGCGACAAGGCCGAGAAGATCTGGTACAAGGCCCTGTCCGAGTACATGACCTCGAACACCGACTACAAGGGCGCCCGCGAGGCCACCGTCAAGGCCGCCACCGACCTCTACGGCGCCGACAGCGCCGAGGTCAAGGGCGTCAAGGCCGCCTGGACCGGCGTCAACGTCAAGTGAACTGATCCGCCGGGGCGTTCGTAGGGCGTCCCGGCGGTACGGAGGCGGGCCGGGGTTCTTCCCCGGCCCGCCTTTGCGTGCGGTGCGGGCGCGCGGAGGGGCAGGCCGCGTCAGCTCCGTGCCCACAGCCGCCGCAGGGCGGTGGTGACCGCCCGCGGGCGCCGGGCGTGCGGGTCATGGCCGCGCACCCCCATGCGCCGCCCCGCGCGCCCGGGCGCCCTCGGCGCACCACCGCTCCGGGCGCAGGCGCCGGTTCCTTCCCCTTGGCGGGCTTGCCACGCGCCGTGCGGGAGGGAAGGCTTCCCCAGGGCACTTCGGAACCGGTCGCCGGATCGCGACCGTTCCTTTCAACTGCCTTGAAACAGAGCAGAGTTGAGGAGAGGAATGCCGCACAGCGCGCCGCCGCGTCCGTACCGTCGCGTGATGCACGGTCCGCCGTGAACGACCTCTGACCACGCTGGCCGCACCGGCGCAGCGGCCCCCGGTGGCGGCGTGCGGGCCAGCGCGTGGAGCGGGAGCCCGGGGCGCGC
>NZ_JCANQV010000183.1:0-11978 GCF_059553635.1 Candidatus Streptomyces philanthi | reverse complement strand
GGTCGCCGCCGGTGCCGGTGATCTCGGCACGGATGAGGTTGGAGGTGCCGAGGAAGTTGGCGACGAAGGTGGTGGCGGGGTTCTCGTAGAGGTCGGCGGGGGCGCCGAGCTGTTCGACCCGGCCGCCGTTCATCACGGCCACGGTGTCGGCCATCGTCATGGCCTCCTCCTGGTCGTGGGTGACATGGACGAAGGTGATGCCGACCTCGGTCTGGATGCGCTTGAGCTCCAGCTGCATCTGGCGGCGCAGCTTGAGGTCGAGGGCGCCCAGCGGTTCGTCGAGGAGGAGCACCTGGGGGTGGTTGATCAGGGCGCGGGCGACCGCGACGCGCTGCTGCTGGCCGCCGGAGAGCTGCTGGGGCTTGCGGCGGGCCATCGGTCCGAGCTGCACGAGGTCGAGCATCTCCTCGACCTGCTTGGTCACGGACCTGATGCCGCGGCGGCGCAGGCCGAAGGCGACGTTCTCGAAGATGTCCAGGTGCGGGAAGAGGGCGTAGTTCTGGAAGACGGTGTTGACCTGGCGTTTGTAGGGCGGCCGGTGGGTGACGTCCTCGCCGCCGAGTTCGACGGTGCCGTGGGTGGGGTCCTCCAGCCCGGCGATCATGCGCAGGGTGGTGGTCTTCCCGCAGCCGGAGGCGCCCAGCAGGGCGAAGAAGGAGCCCGCCGGAATCGTGAGGTCGAGGGGGTGGACGGCGGTGAAGGAGCCGTAGGTCTTGCTGATGCGGCGCAGGCGGACGTCGCCGCCGCTGTGTTCGTGCGCGGTCTGGGTCATGGGGCGTCCCGTGTGTCGGTGGGCGGGGCGGCGGGCCGGGGCCGCGGCGCTCAGGAACCGGTGAGGTCGGAGAACTTCTGGGTGAAGGCCCGGTTCTCCGCGGCGCTCAGGGCGCGGAAGGAGTGGGACCTGGCGGCCGTCTCCGCGTCGGGCAGGATCAGCGGGTTGGCCGCGAGACCCTTGTCGATCTTCGCGAGTTCGTCGCGCACACCGTCGACCGGGCAGGTGTAGTTGATGTACGCGGCGAGCCGTGCGGCCTCCCGCGGCCGGTAGTAGTGGTCGATGAGCCGTTCGGCGTTGCGCTTGTGGCGGGCCCGGTTCGGCACCATCAGGTTGTCGGTGGACGTCATGTAGCCGGCCTTCGGCACGGTGAACGCGATGTCCGGGTTGTCGCGCTGGAGCTGGACGACGTCACCGGCCCAGGCGACGCAGGCGGCGAGGTCGCCCTTGTCGAGGTCGTTGGTGTAGTCGTTGCCGGTGAAGCGGCGGATCTGGCCGGAGTCGACGGCCTTCTGGATCCGGGCGACGGCCGCGTCGAAGTCGTCCGCGGTGACGTCCTCGGGGCGGGTGCCCATGTCGAGGAGGGTCAGGCCGACGCTGTCGCGCATCTCGGAGAGGAAGCCGACCCGGCCCCTGAGCGCGGGGTCCTCCAGCAGCTGGGAGACGGAGTCGACCTTCCGGCCGCCGGTCGCCCGCTTGTTGTACGCGATGATCGCGGGGATGCCCTGCCAGGGGTAGGAGTGGGCGCGGCCGGGGTCCCAGTCGGGGTCGCGGAACTGTGCGGCCAGATGGGCGCGGGCGTGCGGGAGCTGCGCGGGGTCGAGCTTCTGGATCCAGCCCAGGGAGATCATCCGGGCGCACATCCAGTCGGTGAGGACGATCAGGTCGCGGCCGGTGTCGTGGCCCGCCGCGAGCTGGGCCTGGACCTTGCCGAAGAACTCGTCGTTGTCGTTGATGTCCTCGGTGTACTTGACGGTGATCCCGGTGCGCCGGGTGAACCCGTCCAGGGTGGGCCGGTGCCTGCCGTCGTCGGTGACGTCCATGTACTCGGTCCAGTTGGAGAAGCTGAGACGTTTCTCCTGGGCCGAGTGGTCCGGGGAGCGCCCGGCGTCGGTACGTCCCGCGGGCGGGATGCCGCAGGCGGCGAGGGCGCCGAGGCCGCCGATCGCGGTGGCGGCCGCGCCGGTGGCCCGCAGCAGGGTGCGCCGGGTCATGGCCAGCCGGCCGTCACGCAGACTGCGGCGGGCCGCGGCGAGTTCGGCCGGGGAGAAGGGTTCGGGGCGGGGTGGTTCCATACGCGGTGCCCTTTCAGGGAGGGGTCCGGCATGCGGCCGGTGAGGGGGGTGCCGCGCGGCGGCGGCCGGGGCGGGGCACTCGGTCCGGCCGGGCGGTGCGGGCCCGGCCGGTTCGTCCCGGTGGGCGGAGGGGTGTCCGCTCAGGCGCGGTCCCCGAAGACGGTGCGGTGCCAGTCCTTCCGGGCGACCGCCGTGTTGTCGTACATCACATGCTTGACCTGCGTGTACTCCTCGAAGGAGTAGCTGGACATGTCCTTGCCGAAGCCGGACGCCTTGGCGCCGCCGTGGGGCATCTCGCTGATGATCGGGATGTGGTCGTTGACCCAGACGCAGCCCGCCCGGATCTCGCGGACGGCGCGGCCGGCGCGGTAGACGTCCCGGCTCCAGGCGGAGGCGGCGAGCCCGTAGGGGGTGTCGTTGGCGAGCGCGAGGCCCTCGTCGTCGGTGTCGAAGGGCAGGACGACAAGGACCGGGCCGAAGATCTCGGACTGGACGATCTCGCTGTCCTGGGCGGCGCCGGTGATCAGGGTGGGCCGGTAGTAGGCGCCGCGGGCGAGGTCGCCGCCGGGCGCCCGGCCGCCGGTGACGACGGTGGCGTGGGCGCGGGCCCGGTCGACGAAGCCGGCGACCCGGTCGCGCTGGGCGTGGGAGATCAGCGGGCCGAGGTCGGTGGAGGGGTCGAAGGGGTCGCCGAGGCGGACGGTCGCCATCAGGTCGGCGACGCCGGAGACGAACGCGTCGTACAGGGGCCGCTGGACGTAGGCGCGGGTGGCGGCGGTGCAGTCCTGGCCGGAGTTGATCAGCGCGCCGGCCACCGCGCCGTGGACGGCGGCCTCCAGGTCGGCGTCGTCGAAGACGACGAAGGGCGCCTTGCCGCCGAGTTCGAGGTGCAGCCGCTTGACGGTGCCGGTCGCGAGCGCGGCGACGCGCTTGCCGACGCCGGTGGACCCGGTGAACGACGTCATCGCGACAGCGGGGTGGCCGACGAGGTGTTCCCCGGCGTCCGGGCCCGCGCCGGAGACGATGTTGAGGACGCCGTCGGGCAGTCCGGCGCGCCGCGCGGCCTGCGCGAACATCAGCGACGTCAGCGGGGTGGTCTCGGCGGGCTTGAGGACGACGGTGTTGCCCGCGGCGACGGCCGGGAGGATCTTCCAGGCGGCCATCTGGAGGGGGTAGTTCCAGGGCGCGATGGAGCCGACGACGCCGAGCGGTTCGCGGCGTACGGAGGAGGTGTGGTCGGGGCTGTACTCGGCGCTGGCGCGGCCCTCCAGATGGCGGGCGGCGCCGGCGAAGAACGCGGCGTTGTCGATGGTGCCCGGGACGTCGAACTCCGTGCTGAGCTTGATCGGCTTGCCGCAGTTCAGCGATTCGGTGCGGGCGAGATCGTCCGCGTCCTCGGCGAGGGCGGCGGCGAAGCGGTGCAGTACGTCGGAGCGTTCGCCCGGCGTCGCGCCGCCCCAGGCGGGGAAGGCGTCGGCGGCGGCCGCGACGGCGGCGTCGACGTCGCCGGTCCCGGCGAGTTCGTAGTGGTGGACCCGCTCGCCGGTGGCCGGATCCACTATGTCCTGGGTGCGGCCCGACGTACCGCGGCGCAGTCGTCCGCCGATGAAGTGGGCGCCCTCGGCGAACCGTTCGCCCACATCGCGTCGCTGATTCATGGTGCTCTCCTCCGCCGGGCCGCGGGGCCGCCGCACGGCGTAGTTCTGTCCGGAATCGATGGCTGATCCTGACAGAGGAGCCCAGGGCCAACAAGGGATTCCGTTGTTGCCTTTTGGTCACGCGACGGATTCTGCGAATTCCGTCGTACGGCGCCCGACACGTTGTCAGACCCCCCTGCCAGAATCCCGGCATGATGCACGACAGCACAGGGGGCGCGGGGGACATGACGGTACCGACGAGCGAAGAAACCGTGACGAAAGGGTACGAGGGCGGCACGGCGGACGGTCCGCGGTCCGTTCCGGAGCTGCTGTCCGCCCTGGAGGCGGGCGAACGCCTGAAAATCCTGCATTTCTGGGGTCACACCCCACGGCGCGACGGGGAACCGGGACCGTACTGTTTCAGCCAGTGGTGGCCCTCGCCCTTCACCGTCGACGGCGTCACCTACGCCACGGCCGAGCACTGGATGATGGCGGGCAAGGCGCGGCTGTTCGGGGACGCGGAGGCGGAGCGGCGGGTGCGGGCCGCCGCCCATCCCCGGCAGGCCAAGGCCGAGGGCCGCACGGTCCGGGGCTTCGACGGCGCGGTCTGGGAGCGGCACCGCTTCTCCCTGGTGGCCGAGGGCAATGTCCACAAGTTCGGACAGGACCCGGGGCTGCGCGCGTATCTGCTGGGCACGGGCGCCCGGGTGCTGGTGGAGGCCAGTCCCGTCGACCGGATATGGGGGATCGGGCTGGCGGCCGACGACGAGCGGGCGGCGGACCCGTCCCGCTGGCGCGGGCTGAACCTGCTGGGGTTCGCGCTGATGGAGGCCCGCCAACGGCTGGCGGCCCAGGAGGGCTGAGGCTCCCCGGGGGCCGCGTACGGCGGTCTCCCGGCGGACCGCCGCGTACGCAGCGCGTGCCCGCCCCCGCGCGGGCCCCGCCTCGCCCCGGCCGCCGCTCCCCCGCCGCATACGATGACGAACCGTTCCGCACCTTCCCCACCCCCTGGACCAGGAGGAACCGTTGTCCGGTCTCGATGCCTTCATCGCGGGTCTGCCCAAGGCGGAGCTGCATGTCCACCACGTCGGCTCGGCCTCGCCGCGGATCGTCTCCGAACTGGTCTCCCGCCACCCGGGCTCGGCCGTCCCCACCGACCCGGCGGCGCTCGCCGACTTCTTCTCCTTCCGGGACTTCGCGCACTTCATCCAGGTCTATCTCTCCGTCGTGGATCTCGTCCGCACGGCAGAGGACGTGCGGCTGCTGACGTACGAGATCGCCCGGGACATGGCCGGGCAGAACATCCGCTACGCCGAGCTGACCCTCACCCCCTTCAGCTCGACCCGCCGCGGCATCCCGGGCCCCGCCTATGTCGAGGCGATCGAGGACGCCCGCAGGGCCGCGGAGGCCGAGCTGGGCGTGGTGCTGCGCTGGTGCTTCGACATTCCCGGGGAGGCGGGGCTCGAAGCGGCCGAGGAGACCGCGCGGATCGCCTGCGAGCTGCGGCCCGAGGGCCTGGTCTCGTTCGGGCTCGGCGGTCCCGAGATCGGGGTGCCGCGCCCGCAGTTCAAGCCGTACTTCGACCGCGCCCGCGCCGAGGGCCTGCACTCCGTGCCGCACGCCGGCGAGACCACGGGCCCGGAGACCGTCTGGGACGCGCTGACCGCGCTGCGCGCCGAGCGCATCGGCCACGGCACCAGCGCCGTCCGCGATCCCCGGCTGCTGGAGCACCTCGCCGAGCACCGCATCCCGCTGGAGGTCTGCCCCACGTCCAACATCGCCACCCGCGCGGTGCCCACCCTGGAGGAGCACCCGATACGGGCGATGGCCGAGGCGGGCGTCCTCGTCACGGTCAACAGCGACGACCCGCCGATGTTCGGCACGGACCTGTGCGCCGAGTACGGCATCGCCGCCCGGTTGCTGGGCCTGGACACGGAGGGCGTGGCCGCGCTGGCCCGCAACGCCGTGGCCGCGTCCTTCATGGACGCGCCCGCCAAGGCCCGGCTGACCGCCGAGATCGACGCGTACACGGCGGCCTGGCCGCGGTAGGAGCGGATGCGCGGCGGGCGGTGCCGTCCGCCGCGCGCCGGTTCACAGCCCCACGAGGGCGTTCCACGCCGCGGTGAGCTCCGGTCGTTCCGCGGACGTGATGTCCCGGGCGACGGCGAGCTTCCGGCGCATCGCGGCGTCGGGGAAGATCAGCGGGTCCTCGGCGAGCCGGGCGCGTTCCTTGTCCTTCGAGGCGGCCAGGATGTCGCGTGCGGCGGGGACGGGGCAGACGTAGTTGACCCAGGCGGCGAGGTCGGCGGCGACCTCGGGCCGGTAGTAGTGGTCGATCAGCAGCTCGGCGTTGCGCTTGTGCGCCGCGAGGTCGGGGATCATCAGGCTCTCGGACCAGAGTTCGCCGCCCTCCTCGGGCACCACGAACGCGATGTCGGGGTTGTCGGCCCTCAGCTGGATGACGTCCCCGGAGTACGCCTGTGCCGCGAGCACATCGCCGGAGTCCAGGTCCTTGATGTAGTCGTTGCCGGTGAAGCGGCGGATGTGGCGCCTGCGGACGAGGCGGCCGAGCCGGTCGGTCATCCGGTGGAAGTCGTCCGCCGTCCAGCGGGTGATGTCGGCGCCCTCGCCCTGGAGGAGCATGGCGAAGCCCTCGTCGAGCCCGGACAGCAGGGTGACGCGGCCGCGCAGGTCGTCCTTCCACAGGTCGGCGGTGCCGCGGATCTCGCGGCCGAGCCTGCGGCGGTTGTAGGCGATGCCGGTGACGCCGGACTGCCAGGGGACGGTGCGACGGCGGCCGGGGTCGAAGCGCGGTGAGGCCAGTTGCGGGTCGAGATGGCGGGCGACGTGCGGCTGGGCGGCGCGGTCCATCTCCTGGACCCAGCCGAGTCGGACGTAGCGGGCGCACATCCAGTCGCTGACGACGATCAGGTCGCGGCCGGTGGGCAGGTGGTTCATCAGCGCCGGGCTGATCTTCCCGAAGAACTCGTCGTTGTCGTTGATCTCCTCGGTGTAGGTGACGGAGATCCCGGTGCGCCGGCGGAACGCCTCCAGTGAGGGCCTGCGCTGCTTGTCGTGGTCGTCGACGTCGATGTAGAGCGGCCAGTTGGCGAAGGTGAGGGTCCGCTCCCGCGCGGAGCGGTCGCGGGCGGCGCGGTCGCGGGCCTCGATGCGGGCGGGTGGTACGCCGCAGCCGGCCAGTGCGGTGAGCGCCCCGGCCGCCCCGGTGCCGCCCATGCCCCGTAGCAGCGAACGCCGCGAAAGATCAGCCATGGCGTGCACTCTCACGCGTCGCGGGCAAAGGCGGCAAGCCGACAGAGCGTCAGCCGCCGGGCCTTTGCCCGCGACGTTGTGTCGGGCGGGGTGCCGCCCGGGACGGCTCAGCCGTCGAGCGAGGTCATCACGTGCTTGACGCGGGTGTAGTCCTCGAAGCCGTAGGCGGAGAGGTCCTTGCCGTAGCCGGACTTCTTGAACCCGCCGTGCGGCATCTCGGCGACGAGCGGGATGTGGGTGTTGATCCACACGCAGCCGAAGTCGAGGTTCTTGGACATCCGCATGGCGCGGGCGTGGTCCTTGGTCCACACCGAGGAGGCCAGGGCGTATTCGACGCCGTTGGCCCACTCCAGGGCCTGCTCCTCGTCGCGGAAGGACTGGACGGTGATGACCGGGCCGAAGACCTCCTTCTGGATGATCTCGTCGTCCTGCCGGAGGCCGGAGACGACGGTCGGGGCGAAGAAGTAGCCCTTGTCGCCGACGCGTTCGCCGCCCGCCTCGATCTTGGCGTGGGCGGGGAGCCGGTCGATGAAGCCCTGGACCTGGGCGAGCTGGTTGGCGTTGTTCAGCGGGCCGTAGAGCACGTCCTCGTCGTCCACCGCGCCGGTCTTCGTCTCGGCGGCGGCCTTGGCGAGGGCGGTGACGAACTCGTCGTGGACGGACTCGTGGACGAGGACGCGGGTGGCGGCGGTGCAGTCCTGGCCGGCGTTGAAGTAGCCGGCCATGGCGATGTCCTCGGCGGCCTTGGCGATGTCGGCGTCCTCGAAGACCACGACGGGCGCCTTGCCGCCGAGTTCGAGGTGGACGCGCTTGAGGTCCTTGGAGGCGGACTCGGCGACCTGGATGCCGGCACGGACGGAGCCGGTGATGGAGGCCATCGCCGGGGTCTTGTGCTCGACCATGAGGCGGCCGGTGTCGCGGTCGCCGCAGACGACGTTGAACACGCCGCGCGGGTGGCCGAGTTCGTCGAGGACGCCGCCGATGATCTCGGCGAGCAGGACCGTGGACGCCGGGGTGGTGTCGGACGGCTTGAGGACGACGGTGTTGCCCGCGGCCAGCGCCGGGGCGAACTTCCACACGGCCATCATCATCGGGTAGTTCCAGGGCGCGACCTGGGCGCAGACGCCGACCGGCTCGCGGCGGATGATGGAGGTGAAGCCGTCCATGTACTCGCCGGCCGAGCGGCCCTCCAGCATCCGCGCCGCGCCCGCGAAGAAGCGGATCTGGTCGGCCATCGGGGGGATCTCTTCGGAGCGGACCAGCGCGAGCGGCTTGCCGCAGTTCTCGGACTCGGCGGCGATCAGCTCCTCGGCGCGCTCCTCGATGCGGTCGGCGATCTTGAGCAGGACCTTCTGGCGCTCCGCGGGGATCAGGTCGCGCCAGGCGGGGAAGGCGGCCTCGGCGGCGGCCATCGCGGCGTCGACGTCGGCGGCGGCCGACAGCGGCGCGGTGGCGTAGGGCTCGCCCGTCGCCGGGTTGACCACCTCCGTGGTCCGCCCGTCGGCGGCGTCCCGGAACTCCCCGTCGATGTAGTTGCGCAGACGACGCAGTGCGGTGGTCACTGTGCGCCCCCTTCAATCAGCTGTGTCCGGTGGTTGCGGCCCCCACCCTAGCCATCAGGGTCACGTTTTCGACATACCCAACAAGAGTGAACAACGGAATCAGTGAAATTTAGATCGCTACTCAACTGATTTCATTGATTCAGTCTTGCGGGACGGACGAGGCTCGTGCACAGTGAGGGATGTGGCCACTCGTGACAGAAACGGCACTCCGTCGATCGACTCCGTCTCCCTGGCGATCATCGAGCAGCTCCAGGAGGACGGTCGCCGTCCGTACGCCGCGATCGGCAAGGCCGTCGGCCTGTCCGAGGCGGCGGTACGCCAACGCGTACAGAAACTGCTCGACCAGGGCGTGATGCAGATCGTCGCCGTCACCGACCCCCTCACGGTCGGCCTCCGGCGGCAAGCGATGGTCGGCATCAACGTCGAGGGCGACCTCGATCCCGTGGCCGACGCCCTGACGGCCATGGAAGAGGTCGAGTACGTCGTCATGACCGCGGGCTCCTTCGATCTCCTCATCGAGATCGTCTGCGAGGACGACGACCACCTGCTGGAAATGATCAACAAGCGAATCCGCACGCTGCCCGGCGTACGGAGTACCGAGAGCTTCGTGTACCTCAAGCTCCGGAAGCAGACCTACACCTGGGGAACGAGATAGCTATGAGCGCCGACCTTTCCAAGACGGCGTACGACCATCTGTGGATGCACTTCACCCGCATGTCGTCGTACGAGAACGCCCCCGTGCCGACGATCGTCCGCGGTGAGGGCACCAACATCTACGACGACAAGGGCAAGCGCTACATCGACGGCCTCGCGGGCCTCTTCGTCGTCAACGCCGGCCACGGCCGGGTGGAGCTGGCCGAGACCGCGTACAAGCAGGCCCAGGAGCTGGCCTTCTTCCCCGTGTGGTCCTACGCCCACCCCAAGGCCGTCGAGCTCGCCGAGCGGCTGGCCGGCCACGCGCCGGGCGACCTCAACAAGGTCTTCTTCACCACCGGCGGCGGCGAGGCCGTCGAGACCGCGTGGAAGCTGGCCAAGCAGTACTTCAAGCTCACCGGCAAGCCGATGAAGCACAAGGTGATATCCCGCGCGGTGGCCTACCACGGCACCCCGCAGGGCGCCCTGTCCATCACCGGCCTGCCCGGCCTGAAGGCCCCGTTCGAGCCGCTGGTCCCCGGCGCGCACAAGGTGCCCAACACCAACATCTACCGCGCCCCGATCCACGGCGACGACCCCGAGGCGTTCGGCCGCTGGGCCGCCGACCAGATCGAGCAGCAGATCCTCTTCGAGGGCCCCGAGACCGTCGCCGCGGTCTTCCTGGAGCCGGTCCAGAACGCCGGCGGCTGCTTCCCGCCCCCGCCCGGCTACTTCCAGCGGGTCCGCGAGATCTGCGACCAGTACGACGTGCTGCTCGTCTCCGACGAGGTCATCTGCGCCTTCGGCCGCCTGGGCACGATGTTCGCCTGCGACAAGTTCGGCTACGTCCCGGACATGATCACCTGCGCCAAGGGCATGACCTCGGGCTACTCCCCGATCGGCGCCTGCATCGTCTCCGACCGCCTGGCCGAGCCGTTCTACAAGGGCGACAACACCTTCCTGCACGGCTACACCTTCGGCGGCCACCCGGTCTCCGCCGCCGTGGGCCTCGCCAACCTCGACATCTTCGAGCGCGAGAACCTCAACCAGCACGTCCTCGACAACGAGAACGCGTTCCTCACCACCCTCCAGAAGCTCCACGACCTGCCGATCGTCGGCGACGTCCGCGGCAACGGCTTCTTCTACGGCATCGAGCTCGTCAAGGACAAGAACACCAAGGAGTCCTTCAACGAGGAGGAGACCGAGCGCGTCCTGTACGGCTTCCTCTCCAAGGCGCTGTACGACAACGGCCTCTACTGCCGCGCCGACGACCGCGGCGACCCGGTCATCCAGCTCGCCCCGCCGCTCATCGCCGACCAGCCGGTCTTCGACGAGATCGAGCAGATCCTGCGCACCGTCCTGACCGAGGCGTGGACCAAGCTCTGACCGTCCGCCACCCGGCACGGCGCGGCAGCCGTCACCACGGAGGGCGTACCACCGACGGCGGTACGCCCTGACGGCCCGTCAACGGCCCGGATTCACTCAGGTAAACCCATACGAGTGAATCTGGGCCGTTGTGCATGCCACGTGCCGAAACCGGAGGGGCCGCACTCCTTACCGTGCCAGTGACCGATACCCTCCATGGTCGTTCACCCGACTGGGGGAACGAACGGACGCGACGAGCTGAGGTGCGCAGATGGTGGCCCCACCTGACAACGACATTCTCTGGGCACGCGGCCTGCACCACTCCTACGGCACCACACCGACACTGAGCGGCCTCTCCCTCGGCGTCCGCGCGGGGGAGATCCTCGCCGTCACCGGCCCCCGGGGCAGCGGCAAGACCACCCTTCTGCGCTGCCTTTCCGGACAACTTCCCCCTTCCGAGGGAGAGATCTGGTTCAACAGTTCCCCCGTCCACACCCTCAAGGCCCGCAGCCGCGAACGGCTGCGCCTCGAACGGTTCGGCTGGATCGACCCCGAGCCCCATCTCGTCCCCGAGCTCTCCGCCTGGGAGAACACCGCCCTGCCGCTCCTGCTGAACGGCAACGGCCGCCGCGCCGCCAAGCTCGCCGCCTGCGAGTGGCTCGACCGCCTCGACGTCGGTGACTGCGCCCGCCGCCGCCCCTCCCAGCTCGACCGGTCGCAGTGCCAGCGCGTCGCCCTCGCCCGCGCCCTCGCCGCCACCCCCCAGGTCCTGTTCGCGGACGAGCCGACCGCCCCGCTGCACCGCGCCGACGGCGCGCAGCTGCTGCGCACCCTCACCACCGCCGCCCGCTCGCACGGGATCACCGTGGTCCTCGCCACTCTCGACCCCGAGGCGGCCGCGCTCGCCGACCGCACCCTCGCGCTCCTCGACGGCCGCCGGGCCGGCACCGCGGCAGCCACCGCCGACGCCTCCGGCACGGAAGGCAGGGCCGAGTGTTCGCTCTCCGTCTGACCCTCGCCACTTCCCCGTCCGTCCTGCTGCGCCGGCTCTGCGTCACCGCCGCGGCGGCGGGCACCGGCTTCCTGCTGCTGGCGGCCGTCGGCCACGCCGCCGCCCGCCCCGCGGCGGCCGCCGACTCGCCCGTGCGGCTGCTGTGGTGCCTCGTCCCGCTCGCCGCCACCGCCCAGTTCGCCGTGTCCGTGGCCCGTACCGATCCCGCGGCCCGCCTGCGGCGCGGCATGACGGCGGCCGGGCTCGGGCCCGTACGGCTCACCCTGCTCGCCGCCGTCTCCACCGCCGTGACCTGCGCACTCGGCGTCGTCCTCGCCCTGCTGGCGTTCTGCCGGCTGCGCGGCGACCTCGGCGGCGGCCCCTCCCGGCTGGTCCCCGCCGAGGTACTGGGCGCGGGCCACCCGGTGCCCCTCATCGGGTCGCTGCTGC
>NZ_JCANQV010000182.1:0-12002 GCF_059553635.1 Candidatus Streptomyces philanthi | reverse complement strand
CGCCTCGTAGGCGCGTTCGTGCCCGGCGGCGACCGCCGCCGACGAGAAGCGCCGCAGCGCTTCGGTGTGCGCCGTCGTCACGAGGTCCTCCAGGTCCGAGGTGATGACGCGCTCCATGTACCGGGCCAGCGCGTCCACGTCGCGGGGCGGGTAGAGGAAGCCGGTGCGCTCGTGTTCGACGACCTCGTCGTGGCCCTCGACGTCCGAGGTGATCACGGGGCGCCGGCCGACCATGCCCTCGACGAGGGCGATGCCGAACCCTTCGTGGGAGGAGGGCAGGACGACCGCGTCGGTGGCGGAGTACAGCGCCGGCATGTCGCGCCAGCCGAGCCCCTCCTCCCAGATCACCCGGTCCCCGACGCCGAGTTCGTCCGCCAGGGCCCGCAGCTTCTCGGCGTAGGCGTCGTGGGTGCGGGCGGTCGGGGCGGTCACGACCAGCCGGGTCCCGGGGTGCCGTACGGTCACTTGCGCGAGCGCGGACACGGCGTCCTCGATGCGCTTGCGGGGGATGGGCCGCGCGGGTACCAGGAAGGCCGTGTCGTCGTCGGCGACGCCGTGGCGGGTGCGCCAGCGGGTGCGGGCGGCGGTGTCGTCGTGGCGGAAGCGGTCGAGGTCGGTGCCGAACTCCACGACGTGGATGTCCCCGTCGTCGAATCCGGCGTCGAGTGCCCAGCGCCGGTACGCCTGGGAGCCGCAGACCATCACATCGGCGCGGAGGTTGTCGGTGAGGCCGCGCTGCAGGGCCCGCTCCAGCGGATAGTCGCCCCAGAGGTCGAAGACCCGCTGCCCCGGCATATGGGTCTCGAACAGGGTGACGGCGAGCCGGGCGCGGACCGCCGGCCGGAGCCAGCTGGTGAGGAGTGCCGGTACGTAGTTGAAGACATGGACGATGTCGGCGTCGCTGGTGGTGAACAGGGCGTGCAGGCGCGCCACCGCTTCCTTGGCGTCCAGACGCCGGCAGGCGTCCATCAGCCCGGTGAGTTCGACGACGCGGACGGCCCCCTCCCGGTAGAGGCGGCGCTCCGGGCCGTCGGGAACGGTCTCGGTGGCCACGGTCACCTCGTGGCCCCGGGCCGCCAGCCCCTCGGCCAGCTGGTGCAGATGGGTCTCGCCGCCGCCGACGATGGGGGGATACTTCTCCGCCACGAGCAGGATCTTCATGACAGCGCCTCCAGGGCTCCGCGCAGCGCGGTGACGGCTGCGGCACGGTCGGTGCGGGGCGGGCAACCCAGCAGCAGCGCCCGCTCGGCCAGCTTCGGCGTACGGGTGTACGGCTCGTGGACGACGGTGGTCACGCCGTCGAAGCAGGGCTGATGCGGCTGGGACGCGCCGAGGAAGCCCCGCGGGTCGATGCCGTGCTCGGTGAGCACACGGACGGCGTGCGCGATCGGCAGGCCCTCCGGCAGCAGGATGGGCACCGCGAAGGGGGAGGCCCCCGGAGAGACGGGGTCGCCCAGCACGGTCCAGCCGAACTCCCGCAGCACGGCCGCCACGTCACGGGCGAGTTCCCGCCGCTGCTCGGCGAGTTCCGCGTGACGTGTCAGCTGGACGCGCCCGAACGCGGCCTGGAAGTCGGGGATCTTGGCGTTGTACCCGATCCGCAGATGGATGTACCGCTCCTCCGGTGCCAGTGACCGGTCGTCCACCGGGTACGCGAAGCGCCCGAGCCGGTAGTCCAGGTCCCGTCCGAAGGCCCGCAGGCTGCGCAGGACGGAGTCGACCTCCTGGGAGTGGCTCGCCGCCACGCCGCCCTCCCCCATGGTGAGGTGGTGGCCGGCGTAGAAACTGAACGTCGCCACATCGGCGGCGGACCCCACGGCGGTGGCCCCGTCGGCGGCGCCCAGCGATTCGCAGCAGTCCTCGATGACGAAGACGCCGTGGCGGCGCTTGAGGGCGGCGAGGCGCTCCATCGGCAGTGCCTGGCCGAGGGTGTGCGGCAGCAGGACACCGCGCGCTCCGTGTTCGGTGACGGCCCGTTCGACCAGGTCGAGATCGACGTTGACGTGCCCGTCGGCCACATCGGCGAAGACGGGGACCATGCCGAGCTGGACGACGGGGGTGACCGCGCTGACGAACGTCGCGCCGGACACCACGACCCGGTCGCCGCGCCGGACCCGGCCGAGTTCGAGCATGGCCGCGCAGGCCAGGAGATTCGCGGTGGTGCCGGACGTGACCGCGAGTGCGTGGGCGAAGCCGAACGTTTCCGCGAACTCGGCCTCGAATTCCTTGGTGACCGCGCCGGTGGCCAGGTCACCGGAACGGAGAGCCGCCACGACGGCCTCGACCTCGCGGTCGTCATAGGCTGGGCGGCCGAACGGGAGGAGCGCGCCGCCCCCGCCTGCCGGAACGATTTCCATAGCGTGCTTCACACGGGCCCCGATCTCTCTTTTCCGAGATTTTCACGAACGCGCAGAAAGACGATGTGCGGGTCGGAAGGCCATTGCCGGCCCGGGAAAGAAAGCGCCGTTCACCGACGGTTCGTCGGCTTTTCGTAGCGTGTACCGCAGCCGGACTCCGCGCACGCTAGCAGAGCGCCCGAAGGCCCGCGCAAGAGGCCGTGATCCAGGAGGCCGAAGAATGGCGCACGTGGCGCATAAGAACCCTTTCCCGCCCGTCCCCTCGTTCGGCTCCCACACGGGCAACCGGGCGCCCGGCGCATAAAGCCCCGGCCCCTTTCCTTCCGCGATCCGGCCCACCGCGCCGTGAATCCGGCGCGGGAGGGCGGCGAGGCGCGAGCGACCCGCGCGAAGCCCCGGGCTCCCCCGCCCGGGGCTTTTCCGTGCCGGCCGGTGCGTGGCCGTCAGTTGGTGTTGATCTTGAATGTGGAGGTGGTGTTGCGGATGTCCTCGGCGTTGTCCCGCAGGGTCAGTCCGTGGAAAGTGGCCGTGCCGACGGCCGGGCCGGGGTTCTCATTGGCCCAGATGCCGAAGCCGGACTTCGCGTCGAACTCGTCGCCGCTTCTCCTCGCCCCGGAGACGGTGACGTCCGTCAGTTCCGTGTCCTCGATCGGGTTCCGGGGCTGCTGTCCGGTGTAGTCGGTCTGGAACATGATGCCGTGGTAGGTCGGGTCGGTGATCTCGGCGTCGTTCACGCGGATCGCGCGGAAGGGCTTCGACGACGACTGGAACCAGATGCCGGGGAAGGTCTGGTTGCCCCAGAAGTGGCCGCCGGCGCGCTCCACTCCGAGGGTGTCGAACGTGGTCGGTCCCGGGCCGAAACCGTTCATCGGATATCCGAAGTCGAGCGAGGAAATGGTCACCCCCGAGTAGGCGAGTGTGTCCGTGACGCGGATGTTGCGGAAGGTGTTGAGCTGACCTCCGTAGACGGCCAGGCCCGCGGCCCGCCAGGGGAGCTTCGCGGTGAGGTTCTCGTAGACGTTGTTCCTCTGGTCGCCGCCGCCCGCGTCGAGCGCGGCGAACAGCGCGAAGGAGTCGTCGCCGGTGGCCCGGGCCTCGTTGTTGGTCACCAGGTTGTCCGCGGAGCCGTTGGTCATGTTGATGCCGTCGGCGAAGGTGTTGCGGATGCGGTTGTCCTTGAGGGTCATCCGGTCGGTGTGGGTGCCCCAGTAGAGGCAGAGCATGTGCTCGGCCCAGATGTTCTCGATGGTGATGCCGGAGACGTTCCGGAGGTCGAAGACCTTGCCGGGGCCGTCGACGCGTGAGGTGTAGTTGCCGAAGTACGCGAAGCCGGAGAACACCGAGCCGTTGGCGCCGTTGTCCGCGCGGATGCCGATGTCGGTGTTCTCCTGCCCGGCGGGCGCGTGGAAGCGGGTGAACCACGGCCCGGCGCCGATCACCTTGACCGGCTTGAGGTAGACCTGGAACTTGCCGTCCGTCTCGTAGTCGCCGGGTGGCAGATAGACGCCCTGGATCTTCCCGGTGGTGTCCATCCGTGCCTTGTCCAGCGCGTTCTGTACGTCCTGGTGACCGAATCCGGTCGGTTCCACGAACGCCGCGGGGTCCGGGTTCGGCACCGCGGAGACCTTCTCGAAGTCGGCGAAGTCGATCGCGTACGAGGAGGAGTTGTCCGCGTCCTTCTGGAGCCGGACCGTGCTGCCCGCCGGCACGGTCCGGCCGAGGTCGAGATGCGCCTCGTCGTAGAGGTGACGGGGCGGGCCCGCGCCCGGATCGTTGACCGGGGCTTCCTCGGGGCCGTACAGCCAGGCGTACTTGGACGTGAGGTCGAGCGGCTTCGTCCTCCCGCCGTTCACATAGACGTTCAGTGTCGCGTCCGTTCCCCCGCCGCCCGGAGCGTCCGGGATCGAGAAGCGGGCGACCAGGGTGTTGGTCTCCACCGGGGTGGTGAACTCCACGTACTGGCCGGTCTCCTTGAGCGTCACGGCCCGGCGGCCCGACGCCTCGCCCGCGAGGTCGCCGATCTTCCGGTTGGGCCCGACCACCTGGGCGCCGCCGCCGAGGACGGCGGACTCGGCCTCGACGGTGGTGTACGGCATGGTCGCGCCGGTCGCCGCCGCTCCGGCCCGCAGGGGTGAGGGCCGGGGCCCGGTCGGCGAGGGAGTGAACGCGGCGCGTGTGGAGCCCCGGCCGGCCGGGACGACGCGGGTGACCGTACGGCTGTCCGGGGACTGGTTGCCCGACGCGTCCCGGGCCCGCACCAGGTAGGTCCTCTTCCGGCTCGCGCCGCCGGGCGCCGTGGTGTCCTTCCAGTGGGTCGCCGTCGCGGGCAGCACGGTGCGCAGCCGGCCGTCGGCGTAGACGTCGTACCCGGACGCGCCGGGGGTGCGCTCCCAGCGCAGCGTCGCACCGTCCGACCGGATGCCGCGCGGTGCCTTCGGTGGCGTGCTGGTGCCCGTTGCCGCGCCGTACACCGCGAGTCCGCCGACCCGGCGTGCGCCGACGACGCGGACCTGACGCAGCGGTGTGCCGCCCAGGCGCACGGTGACCTTGCCCTTGCGGACCCGCGCGTCGGACAGTTCCACGAAGTCGCGGCCGTTGACGGAGCCCTGGAGCTGGACGCGCCGGGCCTCTCCGGGCAGCGTGAACTCCACCCGGTCCAGACGGCGGGTCGCCCCGAGGTCGGCCCGCACCCAGCGGGAGGCGCTGCCCTTCGCGTACGGGTCCGGGGTGCCGTCGGTCGTACGGACCGGGAGCGGGGCGGAGTTCCCGGCCTTCGCCCCGTGGTCCGGCGCGGCGGTGGCCGAGGCCGTCGGCCAGCCGCTCAGCAGCAGACCGCAACCGAGGGCGGCGGCGAGCAGGGACCGCCGGCCCCTTCCGTGTCGTGTGGTGCCCATGCCATTCCCTTCCGTGGGAGAGAGGGCGGCGGCCCGGCCCGGAACGGCGGGCCCCGCGACCCGGCCGCCGCGTCCTGCTCACAGGCCGCCCCCTGGCATCAAAGGACCTCCTGCGAGCGGGAGTTCAACCTACCGGGAGCGCCGGACCCCTGGCCCGGGACCGACCGCGCGGGAGCGGTCCGGTTCGGGGAGGGGCGTCATGACGGTCCCGCGTCCGCCTCCTGGTCACGTGGGTGGAGCGGGCGCTCGTGCTCCGGGGCCGGGAGCGCTCCCGCCGTGGCGGAGAGCCGTCCGCCCGGCCGTGTACGGGCGAACGGCGGGCATCCCGGCCGGTCGGGCGGCCGGCCGGGATTCCGTCACGGGGCGCCGTTCACCGTGCGGCGATCGCCGCGGCCACCGCGTCGAGGCCGTCCCGGTAGATGCCGGTGAAGAGGGCCTCGGCCTCCTCGTCGCTCACGCCGTCGGGGACGAAGCGTCCGCTCCACTGGACCTCGGCGGCCTCCGGCCTGCCGGGCAGTTCGTGGACGCGGAGGGTGGAGAGGTAGCCGGTGACCGGGAAGGGCGCCCGCAGGATGGCGTAGCTGTAGGAGCGCGCCCGCAGGTCGTACGCCGCCATCTGTTCGACGATCACCTCGCCGTCGGCGTTGGTCAGCCGGCGGGCGCGGCCGCCCTGTTCGGGGACGCTCCGCGGGATGTAGGGAAGCCAGTCGGGCAGGGAGTGGAAGCCGCCGATCAGGTTCCAGACCTCTTCGGGGGATGCCTGGACGACGCGGCTCACGGAAGTGGAGGCCATGGTGGGGTCCTTCGTGCGGGGAGTGCGGTCGTGCGGGTGCCGGGCCGGTCAGGCGCCGGCGGGGAGCGGGGCGGCCGGGTCGAGCAGACCGGTCTCCCGCAGGTCGTGCCAGAAGGCGGCGGGGATCTCCTCGCGCAGGGCGCCGAGGTCCTCGGCGATGCGGGAGGGGCGGGTGGCTCCGGGGATCACCGCGGCGGCGGCCGGGTGGGCGAGGGAGAACCGGAGCGCGGCGGCCTTGACGGACACGCCGTGCCGCTCGGCCAGCTCCCGGATGCGCCGGACGGTCTCCAGGATGTGGGCCGGGGCCTTCTGGTACTCGAAGTGGGCGCCGCCGACCAGGACGCCGGAGCTGTAGGGGCCGCCGACGACCATGTCGACGCCCTGCTCCTGCGCCGCGGGCAGCAGCCGCTGGAGCGCGTGGCGGTGGTCCAGCAGGGTGTAGCGGCCGGCCAGCAGGAAGCCGTCGGGGCGCGGCTCGTCGAGGGCGAGGGTGAGTTCGACGGGCTCGACGCGGTTGACGCCCAGGCCCCATGCCTTGATCACGCCCTGGTCGCGCAGGTCGTCCAGGACCCGGAAGGCGCCGGTGCGGGCGGTCTCGAACCGGGCGAGCCAGCGGTCGCCGTGGAAGTCCTGGGCGATGTCGTGCACCCAGACGATGTCCAGCCGGTCGGTGTCCAGCCGCTTGAGGCTGTCCTCGATGGAGCGCTTGGTGGCGTCGGCGCTGTAGTCGTCGGTCATCCGGTTGGGGCGGCCGTGCTCGAACAGGCCGCCCTTCTCGCCCAGGTCGCGGGCGGTGGGGTCCTCCACCTCGTCGTGGACGACCCGGCCGACCTTGGTGGACAGGACGAAGGAGTCCCGAGGGTGCTGCGACAGCATCTCGCCGAGGCGTATCTCGGCCAGGCCCGCGCCGTAGAACGGGGCGGTGTCGTAGTAGCGGATGCCCTGGTCCCAGGCGGCCCGCAGGGTGGCCTGCGCCTCGTCCTCGGGGATGGCGCGGAACATGTTGCCCATGGGGGCGGTACCGAAGCCCAGCGGACCGGGCAACAGGTGGGTGAGGCTCATCGGGAGCTCCCTCGTCGTGCGTGGTGGACAGCCGCTCGGCGCCTCCCCCGTACGTCCTTCGCGGCCTTACTTGCGTACGACGATACTTGCATACGCGGCATAATGCAAGCGCGCATTAAACGCGTGCGGATTTGAACCCTGGAGATGTGCGCGCCCGCCGGAAACGACCTGTGGCCGGGCCGTCCCCGGAGCGGAACGGCCCGGCCACAGGGCCGGGAGCGGGCGGCGGGCTCAGGGCAGGATGGAGTCCACGTAGCCGCCGTCGACGCGTACGGCGCCGCCCGTGGTGGCGGAGGCGTACGGCGAGGCGAGGTAGACGACCAGGTGGGCGATCTCCTCCGGCTCGATGAGGCGCCGGAGCAGCGACTGCGGGCGGTGCTCGGCCATGAACGCGCGCTGCGCCTCGTCCCAGGGCAGTTCGTCGCCGACGAGCTCGCGGACGAAGCTCTCGACGCCTCCGGTGTGAGTCGGTCCGGCGATGACGGAGTTGACGGTGACGCCGGTGCCCGCCGCCTCCTTGGCGAACCCGCGGCCGACGGCGAGCAGCGCGGTCTTCGTCATCCCGTAGTGGATCATTTCGACGGGGACGACCACGGCCGAGTCGCTGGCGAGGTTGAGGACGCGCCCCCATCCGCGTTCCTTCATGCCGGGCAGGTAGGCGCGGATGAGCCGGACCGCGGAGAGGACGTTGACCTCGAAGTAGCGGCGCCACTCGGCGTCGCCGATCTCCAGCGGAGCTGCGGAGCCGAAGATGCCGAGATTGTTGACGAGGATGTCGGCCGCGGGCACGGCCTCCAGTACGGCGGCGGCGCCCTGCTCCGTCGCCAGGTCGCCCACGGCTCCGGTGACGTCGTCGTTGCCGGAGTCCGCGCGTACGGTACGGACGGCGGCCGCGACGCGTTCCTCACCGCGGCCGTTGACGACGACGCGGGCCCCCGCGCGGGCGAGTCCGGTGGCGATGGCGAGGCCGATGCCCTGGGTGGAGCCGGTGACCAGGGCGGTGCGGCCGGAGAGATCGATCTGCATGGCGGGTTTCCCCTCGTCGAGGCTGTGGCTGCTGCGGCGGTGTCCGGCGCCCCGGAGCGCCCGTCCGCGGCGGACGGGCGCTCCGGGGCGTGGGGGTCAGTTGAGGGTGTCGGGGTCCGGGCCGGTGCGCAGGCCCCGGTCGAGGCCCGCGAGGGCGGCCATCTCGGCGTCGGTGAGCCCGAAGCCGAAGACGTCGAGGTTCTGCCGGATGCGGTCGGGGGTGACGGACTTGGGGATGACGATGTTGCCGGTCTGGAGGTGCCAGCGCAGCACGACCTGCGCGGGGGTCACGCCATGGGCCCCGGCGATTCCCACGATCGCCTCGTCACCGAGGACCGCGCCCTGGGCCAGCGGGCTCCATGCCTCGGTGGCGATGCCGTGCTCGGCGTGGAAGGCGCGCAGCGCGGTCTGCTGGAGGCCGGGGTGCAGCTCCACCTGGTTGACGGCCGGGACGATGCCGGTGTTCTCCAGGAGCCGCCGCAGGTGGGGGACCTGGAAGTTCGAGACGCCGATGGCGCGGGCACGGCCGTCGGCGAGGATCTTCTCCAGCGCCTTGTAGGTCTCCACGTAGAGGTCGCGGGCCGGGGTGGGCCAGTGGACGAGATAGAGGTCGACGTGGTCGAGGCCGAGCCTGTCCAGGGAGGCGTCGAACGCGGCCAGGGTCTTGTCGTAGCCCTGGTCCTCGTTCCACAGCTTGGTGGTGACGAACAGTTCGTCGCGGCGGAGGCCGGAGGCGGCGAGGGCCTTGCCGACGCCGCGTTCGTTGCCGTAGACCGCGGCGGTGTCGATGCTGCGGTAGCCGGCCTCCAGGGCGGAGGCGACCGCGGCGGCGGTCTGCCCGTCGGGGACCTGGAAGACGCCGAAGCCCAGCTGGGGCATGGTCACACCGTTGTTCAGCGTCACATTCGGCACGGAGGTCATCAGGGGTTCCTTTCTTCGGTACTGCGGGTCTTCGGTACTGCGGGGGAGGGCGGACGGGGGCGGGGACGGCCCGCCCGGTCCGCCGAGGGGGTGGGTCACAGGGCCCGGAGGGCGGTCCGGGCGAAGGCGTCGTCCTGCTCGGGGGCGCCGCCGCCGAGGCCGAGGGCGCCGACGAGCCGCCCGTCGCGGTGGACCGGCACGCCGCCGGCGATGAACAGCAGGGGCCTGTCCAGCGCGGTGGGCAGGGAGTGGAACGGGCCGTCCGGCTTGACCAGGTCGGCCAGGTCGGCGGTCGGCGCGTTCAGCTGGAGGGCGGTGTACGCCTTGGCCGTGCTGGTCTCGCCGGAGATCAGCACGGCGCGCTCGTCGCGGCGGAAGGCCAGCAGGTTCCCGCCGGCGTCGAGGACGGTGACGCTGACGGGGACGCCGGCGGCGTCGGCGGCGCGGCGTGCGGCGAGCACGAGGGCGTCCGCGTCGGCGGCGGTCAGCGGGGTCACGGTGGTGGTGCTCATGGGGTTCTTCCTTGTCTCGGCGGGGGACCCGGGGCCGGTGCGGCGCGGGTGCGGGGGTCAGGAGCGGGCCGCGGCGGGCGCGGCGTCGGAGGACGCGACGGGGACGGCGTGCGCGGCCGGAGTACGGGGGCTCCGCAGCTCGACGCGGTGCGAGACGACGGCCAGCACCAGCGCGGCGGCGGCCAGGACGGCCCCGACGGCGTTGGGCGCGGTGTAGCCGAGGCCGGCGGAGATCACCGTGCCGCCGAGCCAGGCGGCCAGGGCGTTGCCCAGGTTGAAGGCGCCGATGTTGGCGGCGGAGGCCAGCGTCGGCGCGCCGTGGGCGTGGTCCAGGACGCGCTTCTGGAGCGGCGGGACGGTGGCGAAGCCGAGCGCGCCGATGAGGAAGACGGCCACGGTGAAAGCGGCCTTGCCGGAGGCCAGGAAGGTGAACAGCAGCAGGACCAGCGCCAGGCCGGCCAGGGCCGTGCGGAGCATCGGCATGAGGCTGCGGTCCGCGTAGCGGCCGCCGATGAGGTTGCCGGCCACCATGCCCAGCCCGAAGACCACCATCAGCCAGGTGACGGAGGACTGTGCGAAGCCGCCGGCCTCCGTCGCCATCGGGGCGATGTAGGTGATCGCGGCGAACACGCCGCCGAAGCCGAGGACCGTCATGGCCATGGCCAGGATGACCTGGGCGTTCCTGAAGGCGGAGACCTCGTGCCGCAGCCGCACCCCTTCCGGCTTGGGCACGTCGGGCACGAGCTTGGCGACACCGGCCAGGCCGAGGACGCCGAGGGCGGCGACGATCAGGAAGGTGACGCGCCAGCCCGCGCTCTGGCCCACAAAGGTGCCCAGGGGAACGCCGACGACATTGGCCACGGTCAGGCCGGTGAACATCATGGAGATGGCGCCGGCCTTCTTCTCCGGTGCCACCAGTTCGGCGGCGACGACGGAGCCGATGCCGAAGAACGCGCCGTGGGCGAGCGAGGCCACCACCCGGCCGATCAGCATCACGGCGAAGACCGGGGCGGCGGCGGAGACGACGTTGCCGAGGATGAACAGCCCCATGAGCAGCATGAGCATGTTCTTGCGGGAGATCTTGGTGCCGAGGACGGTCATGATCGGTGCGCCGATCATGACGCCGAGGGCGTAGCCGGTGACCAGGAAGCCGGCCGTCGGTACGGACACCCCGAGATCCGCTCCGACCTGGGGCAGCAGCCCCATGATCACGAATTCCGTGGTGCCGATTCCGAAGGCCCCCATGGCCAGGGCCAGCAGTGCGAGCGGCATGACGAGGGTCCTTTGCCGTACAGGAGGAGGGAAGATGCGCAAGCCTCTTAGGGGCACGAGCGCCTTACTTGCGTCGACAATAGTTGCACACGAGCGCTAATGGCAAACGCGGGTATAGTGAGGTACGTGATACGGCGGCAGTCCCCTGCCGGCGCCTCCGCCCGCACACCCCGACCGAGGGAGCTGTCCATGACCGCCACCGACCCGGCGATGACCGCACTGGCACACAGCTGGTCGGCGCTCTCGCTGCTGCACGGACGCATCGAGAGCAAGGTCGAACGCGCCCTCCAGGCCGCGCACCGGCTCAGCGCGCGCGAGTACTCGCTGCTGGACGTCCTGAGCCGTCAGCACGACGGCGAGGGCGGCCACCTCCAGATGCGGCAGGTCGCCGACTCCGTCGTCCTCAGCCAGAGCGCCACCACCCGGCTGGTGACCCGCCTGGAGGACCGCGGGCTGCTCTCGCGCTTCCTCTGCCCCACCGACCGCCGGGGCATCTACACCGACGTCACCGAGGACGGCCTGCGCCTGCTGGAGGCGGCCCGCCCCACCCACAACACCGCCCTGCGCGAGGCCCTCGACCAGGCGGCCGCCGAACCCGAACTCGCCCCCCTGGTCCAGGCCGTCCAGCAGCTGCAACGCGGCAGCCGGCCGGCCTGACCCGCCGTCGCGCGCCACCGGCGCGCCGACTGCGCGAAGCCCCGCGGCCCGGCCCCCGGCACGTCGGCGATGCCGTCAACACGCCTTCAGGGAAGAGGATTTCCGGCCGTCGCCGACACCCCGGACGGGTGAGACGTCCCGGTGTCCGATTGCCGCCCGTCCTCCCCCTGGCCGTCGGACGGCTCCGCTACGATCCCCCGCATGGTCACCGTCCGGCCCGCCACCGGCACACGGCGCTCCCGTTCCCGCCGAGCGGGACCGCGGCATGCGTGGTGGCTGGCCGTGCTGCTCCTGGGGCTGCTGTGCGCCCACGGGCCGAGCCCCCGGTCGGCGGAGGGCCATTTCTCCTCCCTCGCGGTCGTCACGTCCGTTCACGGCCCCGGTCAGTACCCCGCGTCCGCGCACAGCGCGCCGGACGGCGATCCCTGCCGGGGGCATGACCGCCACGGTCACGACTGCGGGCACGCGGCCCACGACTGCCTGGCGGACCAGCCCCGGCAGGGCGTGC
>NZ_JCANQV010000181.1:0-12070 GCF_059553635.1 Candidatus Streptomyces philanthi | reverse complement strand
TGACCGGCAGCAACCCGGCGCAGGGGTCGGTGGTCCCGCACGCCCCCGAACAGGTCACGCTCAGCTTCTCCGAGGGCGTCGCCATGGGCGACGACTCGATCCGCGTCCTCGACCCGCGTGGCAAGCGGGTCGACCGCGGGAAGCTGCGCGACCTGTGCAGCGGTGAGTCCGTCACCTTCGGGACGGGTCTGCCGCCCGGCCTGCCCGACGGCACCTACACCGTCGCCTGGCAGGCCGTCTCCGCCGACAGCCACCCGGTCGCCGGCGCCTTCACCTTCTCCGTCGGCGCCCCCTCGAAGACCAGCGCGCCGCTGCCGCAGCAGGAGGCCGGCGGCGGGCCGGTCGGCGCGCTCTACGACATCGCGCGCTATCTGGCGTACGGCGGTTTCGTGGTGCTGGTCGGCGGCGTGGCGTTCGTGCTGGTCTGCCGGCCGGGCGCGGCGCGGGTGCGGTCGGTGCAGCGGCTGATCGTCCAGGGCTGGGTGGTGCTGACGGGTGCCACCCTCGCGTTGCTGCTGCTCCGCGGCGCGTACACCGGGTCCGGGGCGTTCGCCGATGTCCTGGACCTCGGGGCGCTCCAGGCCGTCCTGTCCACCAGGACGGGGACGGCGCTGGTCTGCCGGCTGCTGCTGCTCGCGGGGGCGGCCGTGGTGCTGGCGCTGGTCCTCGGGCGGGCCGCGCGGGAGGGGAACGGTTCCTCCGGCAGGCGGGCCGGGGCGGCGGTCGGCGGCGCTCTGGTCGCGGTCGGGCTGGCCGCGACCTGGTCGCTTGCCGAGCACGCCTCGACGGGTCTGCAACCGGCCGTCGCGATGCCCGTCGACATCCTGCATCTGCTCGCCGTCGCGGTGTGGCTCGGCGGGCTGGCGGCGCTGGTGGTGTCCCTGTACTGGGGGCCCGCCGTGGAGCGCGCGGCGGTGCGCCGCTTCTCACGGATCGCGTTCTGGTCGGTGCTGGTGCTGGTGGCCACGGGGTTCTACCAGTCGTGGCGGCAGGTCGGCACGGTGCGGGCGCTGACGGACACCTCGTACGGGCAGTTGCTGCTGCTCAAGGTGGGGCTGGTCGTGGTGCTCGTGGGGATCGCGGGGGTGTCGCGGCGGTGGACGGGGCGGCTGACGGAGGCGGCGGAGGCCGCCCCGGAGGCGTCCGCCGAGGCGTCCCCGGAGACATCCCCGGAGGCGGACGAGGCGCCGGAGCCCGCCCCGGCCGATCCCGCCCGTGCCGTCCAACTGGCGCGGCAGCAGGCGGCGTTGCGTACCGCGCGCACCAAGCGGGTGCGGGACGCCGACCCGGTGCGGCTGGGGCTGCGGAGGTCCGTGATGGCCGAAGCGTCGATCGCCGTCGTCCTGCTGGCCGTGACGACCGTCCTGACCACCACCGAGCCCGCCCGTACGGAAGAGGCGGTACGGGCCAGTGAGGCGGGGCGGACCACGAGCACCAACCAGCCGCGCGTACTGACCGTCCCGTTCGACACCGGCGGCCCCGGCGGCAAGGGCACCGCGCGGCTCGACCTCGACCCGGGGCGCAGCGGCAGCGGCAACGAACTGCGGGTGCGTATCGCCGACGCCTCCGGCGCGACGATGGACGTCCCCGAGGTGAAGATCTCCTTCACCCTCAAGGAGAAGCAGCTCGGGCCGCTCCCGGTCGTCCCCGAGCACACCGGCAAGGGGCACTGGCGCGCGAGCGGCGTCCAGCTGCCGGTCCCCGGGCAGTGGGAGCTCTCCCTGCTCGTGCGGACCTCCGACATCGACCAGGTGACCGAGACCAGGAACGTGAAGATCGACTGATGAGCACGACGGGCAGCACCGCACCGGGCGGAACGACGGACGGCGGCGCAAAGACGGCACAGAAGACCTCGGACGAGCGCGTGGAACTCACCCGGCGCCGGCTGCTCGGCACGGTCGGCGCGGCGGGCGCGGCCGGGCTGATCGTCGGCGGGGCGGGCGGCGGCATCGCGGTCGCCGCGGCGCGGGGCGACGACCCGGCGCCCCTGACGTCCCTCGGCTCCACCCGCGTCCCGTTCCGCGCCGAACGCGTCAGGCACCAGGCGGGCATCACCGAGCCCCTCCAGGCGTGCGGCCATCTCGTGGCCTTCGACCTCGCGCCGGACGCGGACCGCAGGGCGGCGGCCGCACTGCTGCGCCGCTGGTCACGGACGGCCGAGCAGCTGATGGACGGGCGGGCGCCGGACGGCGACACCCAGGTGGCGCTCGACGCCGGGCCGTCCTCCCTCACCGTCACCTTCGGTCTCGGGCACAGCTTCTTCGGGCGGACGGGGCTGGAGAAGCGCCGTCCGGTGCAGCTCGATCCGCTGCCCGACTTCTCGGCGGACGCGCTCGACCCGAAGCGCAGCAACGGTGATCTGTGGATACAGATCGGCGCGGACGACGCGCTGGTCGCCTTCCACGCGCTGCGCGCCCTCCAGAAGCAGGCCGCGGGGACGGCACGGCTGCGCTGGCAGATGAACGGTTTCAACCGCAGCCCGGGGGCCACCACGCAGCCGATGACGGCCCGCAATCTGATGGGGCAGGTCGACGGCACCAACAACCCCAAGCCGTCGGACCAGGACTTCGACGAGCGGATCTTCGTGGGGCGGGACGCGCCGCAGGAGTGGATGCGCGGCGGTTCGTACGCGGTGGTCCGCCGTATCCGGATGCTGCTGGACGACTGGGAGAAGCGGTCCCGCGCCGAGCAGGAGAAGGTCATCGGGCGGCGGAAGGAGGACGGCGCGCCGCTGACCGGGGGGACGGAGACCACCCCGATGGGGCTGGACCGGACCGGGGCCGACGGGCTGCCGGTGATCGCGGCCAACGCGCACGCCCGGATCGCCGCTCCGGAGGCGAACCAGGGGGCGGCGCTGCTGCGGCGCCCGTTCTCGTACCACGACGGGTTCCGCGCGGACGGCGCGCCGGACGCGGGGCTGCTGTTCATCTGCTGGCAGGCCGATCCGCTGCGGGCCTTCACCCAGATCCAGCGGAAGCTGGACCGGGGCGACGCGCTGTCGCCTTTCCTGCGGCACGAGGCGAGTGGTCTGTTCGCGGTGCCGCCGGCCGCCGCCCCGGGCGGGTACGTGGGGCAGCCGCTGCTGGAGGGGTGAGGCGCGCCCCGGGCCCGTCGTCCACAGGGCGGCGGGCGGGGCGGCCGGGGTGTGGACGAGCGGAACGGGGCGGCCGCGGGGCTCGGTATCGTGGCAGAACAGGGGAGATCGGCGGGGTGTCCCCGCTGGATTCGCGAGGGAGACACCTGCATGTCGGCCAGTCGCTACACCTATCTCGGCCCCGAGGGCACGTTCACGGAGGCGGCGCTGCGCACGCTTCCGGAGGCGGCGACCCGTGAGCTGGTGCCGATGGTGTCCGTGCCGGCCGCGCTGGACGCGGTGCGCGGGGGCGAGGCGGCGGCCGCGCTGGTGCCGATCGAGAACTCCGTCGAGGGCGGGGTGACGACCACCCTCGACGAACTCGCCTCGGGCGAACCGCTGATGATCTACCGCGAGGTGCTGCTGCCGATCGCCTTCGCGCTGCTGGTGCGTCCGGGGACGAAGCTGGCGGACGTGAAGACGGTGACGGGCCACCCGGTGGCGCAGCCGCAGGTGCGCAAGTGGCTGGCGGCGCATCTGCCGGACGCGGCCTGGGAGTCGGCGGCGTCGAACGCGGACGGCGCGCGGCTGGTGCAGGAGGGCCGCTACGACGGCGCGTTCGCGGGGGAGTTCGCGGCGGCCACCTACGGTCTCGAACCGCTGGTCACGGAGATCCACGACGCGCAGAACGCCGCCACCCGCTTCGTTCTGGTCGGCCGTCCGGCCCGGCCGGCGGCCCCGACCGGTGCGGACAAGACGTCGCTGGTGCTGTGGCTGCGCGCGGACCATCCCGGTGCGCTCCAGGAGTTGTTGCAGGAGTACGCGGTGCGCGGGGTGAACATGATGCGCATCGAGTCAAGGCCGACGGGTGAGGGCATCGGCCGTTACTGCTTCTCGGTGGACTGCGAGGGGCACATCACCGACCGGCGGGTGGGCGAGGTGCTGATGGGGCTCAAGCGGGTGTGCCGTGAGGTGCGTTTCCTCGGCTCGTACCCGAGGGCGGACCGGGTGGCGGCGACGGTGCGGCCGGAGATGACGGACGAGGCGTTCGGCGACGCGTCGGACTGGCTGACGCGCTGTCTGGACGGACGGGCCTGACCCGTGGCAGCCGGGCCCGGGGCGGCGTGTTCCGGGCCGGGTGGGACCTGCTTCGGCGGGTCCGCGGGGTGCGACCTGCGGTTTTCCACGGGGGTCAGCGTTGTCCACAGAGTTATCCACAGGCCCGGTTCTCGACCTGTGGGTAAGTCGACATGGCGCCCTGCCTCCACCGTCGGCCAATCAGGACAGGCGCGACATATCGCCCACGTCGCGTCACATCCACTTATGGCTACACACAGTAACCCGACCCTGACCGCGTCAGCACAATTCCCGCGTTCAATCCCTTAGGGCGAGGTAATCCCACACGAAAGAATGCCGAGGGGGCGGGCGGACGACGATTTCCCTCCAGGAACATCCGGAAACGGAAGGTCCGGGTCCGAGTTCCACAGATTCCACACACAGCCTGTGGATAAAATCCCGCACCCCGCACAGCCCTGTGGACAACTCACGTTTTCCACGGCCGCACCGACCCGGCCGACACTCCGCGCGGCGCGTGCCCGCCGCCCTCCACACCGCACGCCGCGGAACACCCTCACTCCTCACGCGCCCCCTCCTATTACCGCCGCGCGCGAATGAACAAGAGAATTCCCGGACGACTTTCCCGCCCTTTCCCCGGCATTCCCGTACGGTCACCACGCGAGAATAAACAACCACAAACCGGACAAAAAGGAGCACACTCGGGCACTCCGGGTGGAATATCCCGTCGAGCCCCGGCGGCCTTCCCCGGTAGCCTGGAGGGGTGATTGACCTTCGCCTGCTCCGTGAGGACCCCGACCGTGTGCGCGCCTCCCAGCGTGCCCGTGGAGAGGACGTCGACCTCGTCGACGCACTCCTCTCCGCCGACGAGCGGCGCAGGTCGTCCAGCGTCCGCTTCGACGAGCTGCGTGCCGAGCAGAAGTCGCTCGGCAAGCTCATCCCCAAGGCCACCGGCGACGAGAAGGCCGCGCTGCTGAAGAAGGCCGGCGAACTCGCCGCCGCCGTCAAGGCCGCGGACGCCGCCCAGGACGAGGCCAAGGAAGAGGCCCACGCGCTGCTGCTGCGGCTCGGCAACCTCGTCCACCCCGACGTCCCCGTCGGCGGCGAGGACGACTTCACCGTCCTGGAGACCCACGGCACCATCCGCGACTTCGCGGCCGAGGGCTTCGAGCCCAAGGACCACCTGGAGATCGGCCAGACCCTCGGCGCCATCGACGTCGAGCGCGCCGCCAAGGTCTCCGGCTCCCGCTTCTACTACCTGACCGGCATCGGCGCCCTGCTGGAGCTGGCCCTGGTCAACGCCGCCATCGCGCAGGCCACCGAGGCCGGTTTCACCCCGATGCTCACCCCGGCCCTGGTCCGCCCGCAGGCCATGGAGGGCACGGGCTTCCTCGGCCAGGCCGCCGAGAACGTCTACCGCCTGGAGAAGGACGACTTCTACCTCGTCGGCACCTCCGAGGTCCCCCTCGCCGCGTACCACATGGACGAGATCATCGACGCGTCCAAGCTGCCGCTGCGCTACGCCGGTTTCTCGCCGTGCTTCCGCCGCGAGGCCGGTACGTACGGCAAGGACACCCGCGGCATCTTCCGCGTCCACCAGTTCGACAAGGTGGAGATGTTCTCCTACGTCAGGCCGGAGGACGCCGAGGCCGAGCACCGCCGCCTGCTGGACTGGGAGAAGCAGTGGCTGACCGGTCTGGAGCTGCCGTTCCAGGTGATCGACGTCGCCACCGGTGACCTCGGCGCCTCGGCCTCGCGCAAGTTCGACTGCGAGGCGTGGATCCCGACCCAGGGCAAGTACCGCGAGCTGACCTCCGCCTCGAACTGCGACGAGTTCCAGGCGCGCCGGCTGTCGGTCCGGATGCGCGAGAACGCCGACGGCCGGCAGCGCGTCCAGCCGCTGGCGACGCTCAACGGCACGCTCTGCGCCGTCCCCCGCACCATCGTGGCCCTCTTCGAGAACCACCAGCAGGCGGACGGCTCGGTGCGCGTCCCCGAGATGCTCCGCCCCTACCTCGGCGGCCGGGAGATCCTGGAGCCCCAGGCCCCGTGACCACCGGCCCCGTACCGCCGTACCAGCTCATCGCGACGGACCTCGACGGCACGCTGCTGCGCCCCGACGACACCGTCTCCGAGCGCACCCGTGCGGCACTCGCCGCGGCCACCGCGGCGGGTGCCGCCCACATCGTCGTCACCGGACGCTCCGTCCCCTGGACCCGGCACATACTCGACGCCCTGGACTACCGGGGCATCGCGGTGTGCGGGCAGGGCGCACAGGTCTACCACGCCGGTGAGCACCGGCTGCTGACGTCGCTGACGCTGGACCGGCAGCTCGCCGGTCTCGCCCTGTCCAAGATCGAGTCGGAGACCGGGCCGCTGCGCCTGGCGGCGAGCCGGGACGGACTGGCGGGCGAGGTCCTGGTCGGCCCCGGCTACCAGGTGCAGGACGGCCCGCTGCCGCACGTCATGATCGACGATCTCGCGGAGCTGTGGGCGGCGCCGCTCAACAAGATGTACCTCCAGCACCCGACGCTCGACGACGACACGCTGGCCCAGGTGGCGCGGGCCGCCGCCGGTGACCTGGTGGGCGTGGTGATGGCCGGCGAGGGCGTCGTCGAACTGCTGCCGCTGGGGCTGTCCAAGGCCACCGGCCTGTCCCTGGCCGCCCGCCGCCTGGGGGTGAAGGCCGGTGCGACCGTCGCCTTCGGCGACATGCCCAACGACGTCCCGATGTTCGCCTGGGCCGCGCACGGCGTGGCGATGGCCAACGCCCACGACGAGCTGAAGGCCGTCGCCGACGAGATCACCGCCTCCAACGAGGAGGACGGCATCGCGGTGGTTCTGGAGCGGCTGTTCCCCCAGTAGGGGTCAGCGGCGCCGGGCGGCCGGGCGCGGCGCGCGGAGGAAGGGCCCCGCGCCCTTGAGGCGGCGGATGCGCGGGGCGCTCTCCATCGTGCGGACGCCGGGCAGGGTCGCCACCCGCGTCGTCAGATATGTGTAGAGGGCGCCGAAGTCCGCGCACACGACGGACGCGAAGAGGTTGTGGGGCCCGGTGGTCGCGCAGGCGAACGCGATCTCGGGGTGCCCGGCCAGTGCCTCCCCCGCGGCGGCGAGTTCGGCCGGGGCGACGGACAGCCACAGCGCGACCATCACGCCGTACCCGAGGCCCTGTGGTTCGTGGTCGACGTCGAAGTAGAGGGCGCCGGACGCCCGCAGCTCGGCGAGGCGGCGGCGGACGGTGGTCGGGGACCAGCCGGTGACGGCGGCCAGCTCGCCGAGCGGGGCCCGGCCGTCGCGGGCGAGGGTGTCCAGCAGCCGCCGGTCGGCGGGGGTGAGCGCGGGCGCCGCGGCGTTCGGGTCCGGTGCCGGGGCGCGCAGCCGGGCGACCTGGTCCGCGGTGAGCGCGCCCGACTTGCTGACGATGCCGTCGGCGCCGCCGAAGAAGATGTGCAGCAGGCAGTGCGCGGTGACGCCGACCACGCTCGGGGTGCGCGGCAGCTTCTCCAGCAGCAGGGTGCCGTGGTCGTCGCGCGGCGCGCGGCAGACCGCGGCGATCTCGGTGCCGCCGGACATCAGGCTCACCCAGGCCGTGTCGGGACGCCGGGCCAGCGCCTCGCCCACCGTCACCGCGGCGTCCGGCGCGCACTGCACCCGCACCAGCCAGACGACCTCGCCCAGGGCCGTCGCGTCGGTCAGTCCCAGGACCCGCAGCGCGCCGGAGGAGCGGTGGCGTGAGTAGCGGCGGGCGACGGTCTGGTCGGAGACGCCGAGCACCTCGGCGATCCTGCTGAACGGCGCGCGGCCGTCGGTCTGGAGCGCGTGGATCAGCCGGCGGTCGAGCGCGTCGAACGGAACCGGACGCTCGGTTCTGTCGGATTTCACCCTTCGAGGCTAACCGCTGTCGGATTACGCCGCGGCCGGTCCGCTGGTTGGGAGATCCACGCGTACGGACCGGACGGTGTTCTCCGGCTCCGCACCGTGCGGACGCCCGGGAGATCCACGGAGGAGTACGGACATGCGCGACGGGGCGGACCACAGCACCGCGGGGGAGGGACCCGCGGACGGGAAGGACGGCGGCCGGCAGGTGTCCTGGTGGCCGCTGGTCGCCATCACCCTCGGCAACTTCATGCTGCTGGTCGATGTGACCATCGTGAACACCGCGCTGCCGCGGATGGCCGACGGCCTGGGCGCGTCCTTCACCTCCCTCCAGTGGGTGATGGACATCTACGCGCTGGCGCTGGCCGCCCTGCTGATGGTCGCCGGTTCGGCCGCCGACCGCTTCGGCAGGCGCCGCCTCTACGTCGCGGGGCTCGCGCTGTTCGCGCTCTCCTCCCTCGCCTGCGGGCTGGCGCCCGACGCCGGTGTGCTGATCGCCGCGCGGGCCGTGCAGGGCGTGGGCGCGGCGGCGATGTTCGCCACCAACACCCCGCTGCTGATGGCCACGTACCACGGCCGCGACCGGGGCGTCGCGTTCGGCATCTGGGGCGGCACCAGCGGCGCGGCGGCCGCGGTGGGCCCGGTGCTGGGCGGCCTGCTGACCGAGTACGCGGACTGGCGGGCGATCTTCCTGGTCAATCTTCCGCTGACCGCGTTCGCGGTGTGGCTGACGCTGCGCTCGGTGCGGGAGTCGTACGGCGACCGCACGGCCCGGATCGACTGGTCCGGCGCCGCGTTCTTCACCCTGTGCGCGGGCGCGCTGATGTACGGGCTGATCCGCGGCGGCGAGCACGGCTGGACGGAGGGCGGGACGCTGGCGGCGCTGGCGGTCGCGGCGGTGGCGCTGGTGGTCTTCGTCGTCGTGGAGCGGCGGATCGCGCAGCCGCTGCTGGACCTGCGGCTGATGCGCAGCCCGACGTTCGCCGTGCTGATGGCGGCGGCGCTGCTGATGCAGGCCGCGGCGTTCCCGTACCTGACGTATGTGGGGCTGTGGACGCAGAAGATCCTGGGGCTGAGCCCGGTGGGCGCGGGTCTCGCGGTGACGCCGATGGCGCTGATGTCGTTCGTGGTCGGCGCGCTCGGTGGCCGCCGCCTGGCCACGGTGGCCCCTCAACTCCCGCTGGGCATCGGCCTGTTGCTGATCGGTGCGGGCGGTCTGCTGCACAGTGTGCTGCTCGGCGCGGACCACGCGGGCGCGGGGTGGGCGACGCTGATCGCCGGGCTCGCGGTCAGCGGTCTGGGGATCGGCGCGGCGATGCCGGTGCTGGTGTCGGCGGCGCTCGGCGCGGCGCCCCCGCGGCGCGCGGGCATGGCGAGCGGCGCGGTGAACACCTTCCGCCAGCTCGGCTACGCCATCGGCATCGCCGTCCTCGGCACCGTCTTCGCGTCCTCCCTGAACGGCCTGCCGCACCGCCCCTCCCCCGCGGCGGTCAACGACGCGTACGTCACCGGGCTCACCCGGATCACTCTGGTCTCCGGTCTGGTGGCGGTGGCGACCGGCGTCCTGGTTCTGGCGGTCGTCCGCCGCCCGGCGTCCGGTGGTGCCGCGCCCTCGGGTCCGGCCGCCGGAAGCCGGGGCACGGCGGACGCCGGGGCGAAGGCGACGGCGACGGCCGAGGTGTGACGCCCGCCGGGACGCCGGGAGCATGACGCAGCGGGGCGGGGCCCGAAAGCCCCGCCCCGTTTCCGTCAGCCGGCGGCCAGCGGTTCCTGGATCTCGGTGACCCAGCCCTCCTCGTCCTCGGGGCACTCCAGGTACAGCTCGCGGGCGTACCCGGCGGAGCGGTGGCCGTGGGCGTCGATCCAGTGGGCCAGGGTCTGGGCCGTCGGCATGACGCGGCTCATCGGGCCGCGGTGGACCACCGTGGCGGCGCGGTCCAGGCCCGGGAGGGTGACCACGTCGAAGCCGGTGCCCGCGCCGTCGGCCGCGACCCCGGCCCCGGCGAGGTCCTCCGGCGTGATCACGACGCCGGCGTGGACGAGGACCGCCCCGCTCCCGGCGTCCCCGGGCGCGTCCTCGTAGTACGCGAGGCCCGGCCCCGCCGGGGTGACGCCGGCCGCCCGCAGCCGCCGCCACAGCTCCTCGTAGAGCGGCCCGATGACCGGGCCGATGTGCTCGGGCTCGAAACCGGCGGCGACCCCGCTGGCCTCGGCGAGCAGGACCGCCGGGGTCTTCTTGACCACCACGTCCTGAGTGGACATCCGTCCCTCACTCTCGATCGTCCGGAGTCTCGCCTCGACCCCGGCCAGCCGCTGGGCGGCCGCCGTCATCGCGGCCTCCAGCTCCGCCCTGCGCAGCCGCAGCATGCCGCGCAGTTCCTCCGCGCTCACCTGCTCGTCCAGGATGTCGGCCACCTGCTTCAGGCCGAATCCGAGGTCCTTGAGCGCGATGACACGGTGGAGGCGGGCGAGTTGCGCGGCCTCGTAGAAGCGGTAGCCGGTGGCGGGGTCGGTGCGGGCCGGACGCAGCAGCCCGATCGCGTCGTAATGACGCAGCATGCGGGCCGACACACGTCCGTACCGGGCGAAATCTCCGATGCTGAACATGACGCCCTCCAGTCGAGTGCCTTCCACCGTGTCAAGGTCAAGTACGGACGGTTCCCGCGCTCCCACCCACGACATTGCGTCAAGTGGTGTCCAGAAACCGTCAATGATGCGTCAGCACCGCACAAGGCCCCCCGTCCTCCGGGCATAGCGTCGGTGCCGAGCCCCGGCGCACGCGACACCCCACCGGTCCGGGGCCGCTGTTCCTCCGAGGAGCGTCACCGTGCCCCCCATTCTGTACGCGGAAGATCCCGAGCCTGCCGATCGTGTCCCGGCCGGACCTCTCTTCGTCCCCGTCCGGCCGGGCCCCGCGGGCTGCACCGCCCGCCTGTTCCGTACCGCGCGCGGCGGCCGTACCGCCGTCGCCTTCACCTCCCCGCAGCGGCTCGCCGCGGCGCTCGGCGCCGGGCAGCCGTGGATCCGGCTCTCCGAGCCGGCACTGCGCGCCCTGGTCGCACCCGTCGGAGCGGCCGGGGTCACCGTCGACCCGCGGCTCGTCCCCGACGTGCCCCGGGCGCCGCGTCTCCGGGCCGTCTGAGGAAGGCCGTCCGACCATGAGCCGCCGCGCCCTGCCGCGGACCGCCGTCCCCTCGCCGCCCCTGTTCCCGGGGCCTGCGCCGGACGGCCCGCTGTCCGTCTGGCCCGCTTCCGCCCTGCCGCTCCCCGACGGGGGCCTCTCCGTGGGCGGCGTCCCCCTCACCGCGCTCGCCGCCCGCCACGGCACGCCCGCCCATGTCCTGGACGAGGACGAGGTCCGGCGCCGCTGCCGCGCCTACCTCCGGGCGTTTCCGGACGCCGATGTCCGCTGTGCGGCCACGGCGTTCCTGTGCCGTGCGATGGCCGCGTGGGTGTGCGAGGAGGGGCTCGGGCTGGCCGTCCGCTCGGCGGACGAGCTGGAGGCGGCCGTCGGCGGCGGTTTCCCGCCCGCCCGGATCGTGCTGCACGGCACCACCGCGGGCCCGGACACGCTGCGGGCCGCCGTCCGGCTCGGCGTGGGGCGGATCGTCCTCGGCAGCACCGCGGAGGTCGCCCGGGTGGCCGCCGCGGTGCCGGACGGCGGACGGCAGAAGGTACTGATCCGCGTCGCGCCGGGCATCGCCGCCGGCGGGCGTGCCGGGATCGGCGACCAGGGGTTCGGGCTGTCGCTCGCGGACGGTTCCGCGCTGCACGCGGTCACCCGCACCCTGTCCCGTCCCGGCCTCGAACTCGTCGGTCTGCACTGCCACTTGGGCTCCCAGATCCTCACCGTCAAGCCGTATCTGGCGGCGGTGCGGCGGCTGGTCGGTCTGCTCGCCCGCATCCGGCAACAGCGCGGCGTCACCCTGCCGGAGCTCGATCTCGGCGGCGGCCACGGCATCGCCCACCGCCCCGGGGAGCCCGCGCTCGACCTCGCCTGTCTCGCCGTCCGCGTCCGCGCCGAACTGGCGGGCGGCTGCGCCGCGG
>NZ_JCANQV010000180.1:0-12118 GCF_059553635.1 Candidatus Streptomyces philanthi | reverse complement strand
CCGGGGCGGTGGCGGGCGACGGGTGGGCCGAGCGGCTGATCGACCCGCTGCTGGAGCAGGCCCGCGAGCACGCCGAGCGCGTCGAACTGGAGCGCGCCGGGCAGGCCGAGCTGGCCACGCTCGGACTGCCCACCCACGAGTTGGAGCTGCTCCCCGAGGGAGTGGACCTCGCCGGGCTCTACCGCCTGGCGAGGGACCTGCGGAAACAGGGACCCATATGACCGCGGACGACACCCCTTTGGACACCTCCGCCCCCCGGCTGGAGGTGGACGCCCTGCTCGACGACCCGGGCACCCGCATCGTGGTCTGCTGCGGCTCGGGCGGCGTCGGCAAGACCACGACCGCGGCGGCCCTGGGCGTACGCGCCGCCGAACGCGGCCGCAAGGTCGTCGTCCTCACCATCGACCCGGCCCGCCGGCTGGCGCAGTCGATGGGCATCTCCGAACTGGACAACGTCCCCCGCCAGGTCAAGGGCCTCGACGGCCTGTCCGGCGGCGAACTGCACGCGATGATGCTGGACATGAAGCGGACCTTCGACGAGATCGTCGAGGGGCACGCGGACGCGGACCGGGCCCGCGCCATCCTGGAGAACCCCTTCTACCAGTCCCTGTCGGCCGGTTTCGCCGGTACGCAGGAGTACATGGCCATGGAGAAGCTCGGCCAGCTCAGCGCCCGCGGCGAATGGGACCTGATCGTCGTCGACACCCCGCCCAGCCGCTCCGCGCTGGACTTCCTGGACGCGCCCAAGCGCCTGGGATCCTTCCTGGACGGCAGGTTCATCCGCGTCCTGATGGCGCCGGCGAAGGTCGGCGGGCGGGCCGGGATGAAGTTCCTCAATGTCGGCATGTCGATGATGACCGGCACCCTCAGCAAGCTGATGGGCGGGCAGCTGCTGCGCGACGTGCAGACGTTCGTGGCGGCGATGGACACCATGTTCGGCGGCTTCCGCACCCGCGCGGACGCGACGTACCGGCTGCTCCAGGCGCCCGGTACGGCCTTCCTCGTGGTGGCGGCGCCGGAGCGGGACGCGCTGCGCGAGGCGGCGTACTTCGTCGAGCGGCTGGCGGCGGAGCGGATGCCGCTGGCGGGACTCGTCCTCAACCGTGTGCACGGCAGTGGCGCGGCGCAGCTGAGCGCGGAGCGCGCGCTGGCCGCGGCGGAGGCCCTGACCGACCGTGCCACGGAGGCGGACGGGACGGCCGCGACCGGTGATGCGGAAGACGTGACGACGCCCGGGTCCGCGGAGGCGGACGAGACGGAAGAGGCCGCCGGGAGGGCCATCGCCGAAAATCTTGCCGGAGACGGCATGGCGGACGCCGACGGCGGGCAGACTGCTTCCGGAACCGCCCGCGGCCCCTCCCCCGCCGCCGTGGCGGAGACGCCCTCTTCGACCCCGGCCGCCCAACTCGCCGCGGGACTGCTGCGGTTGCACGCCGAACGCATGCAGGTCCTCGCGCGCGAGCGGCGCACCCGGGACCGCTTCACCGCGCTGCACCCCGAGGTCCCGGTGGCCGAGGTCGCGGCACTGCCCGGTGACGTCCACGACCTGTCGGGCCTGCGCGCGATCGGTGAACGCCTCGCCCTCGGCCCGGCGGACGCCGGCTCCCCCGTCAAGGCGGCGCCGCCGACCGACCTCACGGCACGGCGAAGCGACTGAACGGCACACCGAAGGCACGGACGAGAACGCCCTGACGACCGGGCCGGGCCCTGTACCGACCGGTCGGCACACCGGCGGACCGGTGCGTGCCCGCCCCTAGCCGACCGCCGCGTAGCCGTCGATCCGCTCCCGCTCACACTCCTCGCCGATATCGGTCGGCAGCATTCCCGTACTGCGCTCGTACTCCGTCCGCGCCGTCTCCAGCAGCCGGCGCCACGACGTCACGGTCGGACGGCGGCGCAGCAGCGCGCGGCGCTCGCGCTCGGTCATGCCGCCCCACACGCCGAACTCCACACGGTTGTCCAGGGCGTCGGCAAGGCATTCCGTACGCACCGGACATCCGGTGCACACCGCCTTGGCGCGGTTCTGCGCCGCTCCCTGGACGAACAGCTCATCCGGATCGGTCGTGCGGCATGCTGCCTGTGCGTTCCAGTCGGTTACCCAGCTCATGCTGGCGCCGTCCTCTCCCGAATCGAGGCTCCCCCACGGCGGCGAACGGCATATTCACCGTCGCCAGTTGAGGACGTTACGGAAGGCAGGCAGGGCGCAACACCCCCAACGGGCCCAATCCTGAATGGCCCGAACGGACTATGCGTACGCGGCAGATCACCCAACGGAGTGACTGGAGGGCATACGCCGCTTTCCTCGCAAGCCAGGGCAGGTCGCTACGGGTACCGGTGTCCGGCGCACTGCCGGGGCCCTGGAGCGGGGACGCGCGTGCGGCATCGCGGCCGCATGTCCGTACAGCGGAGGAAGGGGAACGGGGCGGGGAGGAGTGGGGAAGGGGAGGACGACGCCCTGAGGCGGAACGGTTCCGCTGTGGCGGATGTGAAACAGGGTAGGCGAACAGATGCGCCCCTGTCCGGCAATTGAGAACGTAGGCTGCTCCTCATGTCCAAGAAGCGCGACGGCGGCGGACTCACCCTCCCGCAGCAGGCCGCCAAGTTCCTCGGAGTCAGCGTCCTGGCCGGCGCCGTCCTCGCCGGCATGGCGCTCCCCGCTGCCGGAGCGCTCGGCCTCGCCGCCAAGGGATCGGTCGAGGGCTTCGACGAGATCCCCTCCAACCTCAAGGCCCCGCCCCTCAGCCAGCGCACCGTCATCCTGGACGCCCGCGGCGGCGAGATCGCCAAGGTCTACTCCCGGGACCGTACGGTGGTCGGCCTCAAGGACATGTCGCCGTACATCCAGAAGGCGATCGTCGCCATCGAGGACGCCCGCTTCTACCAGCACGGCGCGGTCGACCTGAAGGGCGTCCTGCGCGCGATCAACAAGAACGCCCGCTCCGGCGGTGTCAGCGAGGGCGCCTCGACCCTGACCCAGCAGTACGTCAAGAACGTCTTCGTCGAGGAGGCGGGCGACGACCCCGACAAGGTCGCGCAGGCCACCCAGCAGACCCTCGGCCGCAAGGTCAAGGAGCTGAAGTACGCGATCCAGCTCGAGCAGGAGCTCGGCAAGCGCAAGATCCTCCAGAACTACCTCAACATCACCTTCTTCGGGCAGCAGGCGTACGGCGTCGAGGCGGCCGCCCAGCGGTACTTCAGCAAGCACGCCAAGGACCTCGACCTCGGAGAGGCCGCGCTGCTGGCAGGCATCGTCCAGTCGCCGAGCCGCTACGACCCGGTCGCCCGCCCGAAGCAGGCCACCCTCCGCCGCAACACCGTGCTGCGGCGGATGGCCGACCTGAAGGACATCTCCCGCGCGGAGGCCGACGAGGCCGCGGCCCTGCCGATCAAGCTGAAGGTCAGCCGCCCCAAGAACGGCTGCATCACCGCCGTCGACGGCGCCGGGTTCTTCTGCGACTACGTCCGCGAGGTCATGCTCAACGACAAGACGTTCGGCAAGACCCGCAAGATCCGCTCCCAGCGCTGGAACCAGGGCGGCCTGACCATCCGCACCACCCTCGACCCGCAGACCCAGAAGGCGGTCCAGGCGTCGATAAGCCGACATGTCTACGACGACGACCAGGTCGCCGCCGCGAGCACCATCGTCGAACCGGGCACCGGCAAGATCCTCGGCATGGCCCAGTCCCGCCCCTACGGCTTCGGACGGAACCAGACCCAGATCAACCTCTCGGTCGACCACGACATGGGCGGCGGCCTCGGCTACCAGCCCGGCTCGACCTTCAAGCCGGTGATCGCCGCGGCCGCGCTGGAGCAGGGCATGAGCCCGTACAAGGAGTACTCGTCACCGTTCGAGATGCCGTACCCGGGCCCGGTCCAGACCTGCAACGGCGAGTGGGCGGCCGACGGCAGGACCGTGAAGAACGAGAACCGGGCAGAGGTCGGCCCGTACGGGATGAAGGAGGCGACCGCCAAGTCGGTCAACACCTACTTCGTCCAGATGATCAGTGACATGGGCGTCTGCCCGGCGGTCAAGATGTCGGAGAAGCTGGGCCTCCAGCGTGCGGACGGCACCCCCCTCAAGCAGGTCCCGTCGATGGCGCTGGGCGTTCAGGAGATGACCCCCCTGACCATGGCCGCGGGCTACGCCGCCTTCGCCAACAACGGCACCTACTGCACCCCCGTGGCCATCGAGTCGATCACCGAGGCCACCGGCCGGAAGCTGGCCGTTCCGAGGACCTCCTGCCGCAGCGCGATGTCCGAGCAGACCGCGAAGACGATCAACACCCTGCTCAAGGGCGTCGTCGAGGACGGCACCGGCAAGCAGGCCGGGCTCAGCGGGCGCGACAGCGCGGGCAAGACCGGCACCAGCGACGGGCGCTACGCCGCCTGGTTCGTCGGCTACACCCCGAACGCGGCCGGCGCGGTCTGGGTCGGTGACCCGATGCACCAGCGCAAGATGTTCGGCATCACCATCGGCGGCGAGTACCACGAGAAGGTCTACGGCGCCGACACCCCCGGCCCCATCTGGCGCGACGCGATGTCCGGCGCCCTCGCCGGCCGGCCCGCGCCCGGCCTGGCCACCGTCCCGCTCGACGACGACGAGGACAAGGGCGGCGACGGCAAGGCCGCACCGCCCCAGCGGAAGCCGAACCCCGGCCACCGGCCGGGCGGCGGACACGGCCACGGCAAGCCGCACCACTGACGGACGCGTATGACGAAGGGCGCCCCTCCTCACGGGGGGCGCCCTTCGTCGTACGGCTTCCTCTCAGCCCGCCAGCAGCTTCTTCACCACCGCGGCGACCCGGCCGCCCTCGGCCCGGCCCGCCACCTTCGGGTTGACGATCTTCATGACGGCACCCATGGCGCGCGGCCCCTCGGCGCCCGCGCTCGCGGCCTCCGCCACGGCTTGTGCGACCAGGCTCTCCAGCTCCTCGTCGGTCAGCGGCTTGGGCAGGTAGTCGGCGAGCACCTCGCCCTCGGCCCGCTCGCGCTCGGCCTGCTCGGCGCGGCCGCCCTTCTCGAACGCCTCGGCGGCCTCGCGGCGCTTCTTCGCCTCCCGAGCGATGATCTTCTCGACCTCGCCGTCGGACAGCTCGCGCGCCTCGGTCCCCGCGACCTCCTCCTTCTGGATCGCGGTCAGCGTGAGACGGAGGGTGGAGGAGCGCAGCTCGTCGCGCGCCTTGATCGCGACGGTGAGGTCGTCCTTAAGCTTGGACTTGAGCGTGGTCATGCCGTCGAGTATGCCCCGGCCCCCCGGCAATCGCCGCGACATTTCCCCGTGACGCCCCGCGGAGCCCCCACCGCCCACCGCTCATCCACCCGCACTCTGCGACGATGGGATCATGCGCGCGCGATACGGAGTCCCCCTGTCCCTGACCGCAGTCGGCGCGGCCGGCCTTGTCTACGCCGCCGGGTTCGAGGTCCGCTCGTTCCGCCTCCGGCGCGTCACCGTGCCCGTACTGCCCCAGGGCATGCGGCCGTTGCGCGTCCTCCAGGTCTCCGACATCCACATGGTCAGCGGCCAGCGCAAGAAGCAGCGCTGGCTCCAGTCCCTGGCCGGCCTGCGCCCGGACTTCGTGATCAACACCGGTGACAACCTCTCCGACCCCGAGGGTGTGCCCGAGGCCCTGGACGCCCTCGGCCCCCTCATGGAGTTCCCCGGCGCCTACGTCTTCGGCTCCAACGACTACTACGGCCCCAAGCTCCGCAACCCGGCCCGCTACCTGATCGAACGCTTCCAGGGCCGGCACGGCCTGAACGGCAACGCCCCCGCGGTCGGCGTCGTCCACAACCCGTGGGAGGAGCTGCGCGACGCCTTCGACGACGCGGGCTGGCTCAACCTCTCCAACTCCCGCGGCCGCCTCACCGTGGCGGGCGCCGAGATCGCCCTGACCGGCCTCGACGACCCGCACATCAAGCGCGACCGCTACGCCGAGGTCGCCGGCGGCCCGGAGTCCGGCGCCGACCTCTCCCTGGCCGTCGTCCACGCCCCGTACCTGCGCACCCTGGACGCCTTCACCGCCGACGGCTACCCGCTGATCCTCGCCGGCCACACCCACGGCGGCCAGCTCTGCGTCCCCTTCTACGGCGCCCTCGTCACCAACTGCGACATCGACACCGACCGCGTCAAGGGCCTCTCCACCCACACCGCGGGCGGCACCACCTCCTTCCTCCACGTCTCGGCCGGCTGCGGCACCAACCGCTACACCCCCGTCCGCTTCGCCTGCCCCCCCGAGGCCACCCTCCTCACCCTCACCCCCCGCCCCGCCTGACCCCTCTCCCACCCCACACGCCCCACCCGCCCCCACTCCCCCGGAACCGGATTTCACGTACGCGGATCAGTCCGCTAAAGTAGAGCTCGTTGCTTCGGGGTGTGGCGCAGCTTGGCAGCGCGCTTCGTTCGGGACGAAGAGGTCGTGGGTTCAAATCCCGCCACCCCGACTGAAGAAACACCAGGTCAGGGGCCTGATCCACGAGAGTGGGTCGGGCCCCTGAGTGGTTTCCGGAAGTCGCGAGGGAGCCGACTTCGGGAAATGGCTTCCCCTTTTTTCCAGTGGCGCCGCCTACTGGCATCGCAAGGAAGCCGTCGAGCACATGCGTGAGTGAGGTACGCCACCTACACCGCGTACATCCATGAGGCGGCGCTACGGATCGAGTTCGGCGGAATGAAGGTCATGCGGGCCCAGTTGAACCATCTGTGCGAGATAAGCGAACTGAGTCATGTGGACGTGAGAGTCGTACCGTTCTCGTCCGGTGCGTTTCCCGGAGCGGGACAGGCACTGGTCTACGCCTCAGGGGCCGTTCCCCAGCTCGACACGGTGCAGCTCGACTCCGCTCATGGACCGGGGTTCACCCATGCCCCAGCCCAACTCGAAAATTACCGTGCACAACTGGACTGGATGGAAGCAACATCTTTCAGCTCCAGCAAGTCCCGGGACTTCATACTCGCCCTCGCCAAAGCCTGATGGGAGACATCACCGTGCCCGGCATCGCTTGGGAAGAACCCTTCTGCGCAGAGAGCTCCAACTGCTTCCGCATCGGCACCGACGCCGACGGCAACGCGTACATAGCGGTCGCCGGACAGGAGCAGAACTACCTCACGGACACCCGCGAGGCCCTGCGCACCCTCATCCGGGACATCAAGGCCGGCAAGGCCGACCACCTGCTGTAACGACCGCACTTGGCGTCGCGCTCCACGAGGAGGCGACTCTTGACCTGCTGGTGGGGGACCTGTCGGGTCCTGTGCGGTGGGGCGAGGACACTTTCGCACCGGGCCGGACGATCCCGTCCCGCCCGGTGCGCCCCGAGTGTCGTCAGTCCTCGTCGTGGTCGCCGGTGACGTCGTCCCCGTCCTCGTCGAGGGTGGCGGCCGTGACCTTGCCGGTCCGCGCGTCGACGGTGATCTCGTGTTCGGTGCCCTTGGTGTCGAGGACATCGACGTTCCAGGTGGCGGTCGTGCCGTGGTGGTGCTCCAGTTCGGCGGAGGTCGCGGTGCCCGGGACCTTGGTGAGGGCGGCGGCCACGGCCTGGCGTAGGTCCGTCCTGGCGGACGTGGTCCGGGTGGAGTGGTCGGTGGCGTCGTCGTGGTCCTGGCGGGTGGCGGTGACCTTGCCGTCGGTGGCGTCGACGATGACCTCGTGCTCGGTGCCCTTGGTGTCGACGATGTCGGCCTCCCACACCGTCCTGCCCTGCCGCTCCTCCAGTTCGATCTCGGAGACCGTGCCCGCGACGGACTTCGTGGCGGCGTCGGCGGCCCGCTTCACGTCGATCGTGGTGTTCCTGGTGAGCGTGGCGTCGTCATCGTGGGCGGGGGCGGCCACGGTCGCCCGGGGGGCGTCATGGTTGCCGTCCTGGGCGAAGGAGGCGGCGGTCGCGGCACCGGCGCCGGCCAGGACCACGGTGGCGGCGAGCACGGTGGTGAGCGTGCGGCGGCGGCCGGTCAGGGTGCGCTGGAGAGCCTTCATGGCGGGGTGTCCTCCCGTGGTGTGGAGCGTCGTCCTGATGCGGTCCACCGTGGACGAGCGGTCCTGAAGCCGAGCTGAAGCAACCTGAAGATCGGTTCAGGTCGCTCTGAGACGCTGGGGGCATGCGTCTGTTGATCGTGGAGGACGAGAAGCGTCTCGCCGCCGCCCTGGCCCGGGGCCTGGGCGCCGAGGGGTTCGCCGTGGACGTGGCCCACGACGGGACCACCGGTCTGCACATGGCACGCGAGCACGACTACGACCTGATCGTGCTGGACATCATGCTGCCCGGCCTCAACGGCTACCGCGTCTGCGCGCGGCTGCGGGCGGCCGGCGACGAGACCCCCGTCCTGATGCTCACCGCGAAGGACGGCGAGTACGACGAGGCGGAGGGCCTGGACACCGGCGCGGACGACTACCTCACCAAACCGTTCTCGTACGTCGTCCTCCAGGCCCGCATCCGTGCCCTGCTGCGCCGCCGTACCCGTGCCGGAGCCGCCGTGGTGAGGGTCGGCGATCTGACCGTCGACCCGGATGCCAAGCGGGTGCGAAGGGCCGGGACCGAAGTGACGCTGACCGCCAAGGAGTTCGCGGTGCTGGAGCACCTCGCGCTCCACGCCGGCCAGGTCGTCTCGAAGGCGGACATCCTCGCCCACGTGTGGGACTTCGCCTACGACGGCGACCCGAACATCGTCGAGGTCTACATCAGCGCCCTGCGCCGCAAGCTCGACGCTCCTTTCGGCCGGCGCTCGATCACGACCGTGCGGGGTGCGGGATACCGGCTCGAAGCCGTCGGCGGCCGGCATGCGTAGGTTTTTCTCCTCCGTCCGGGCCCGTGCCGCCCTCGCCGCGACCCTGGTCGTCTCCCTCGCGCTGGTCGCCGCGGGCGTGCTGGTCCTCACGGTGCTGCGCACCAACCTGATGGACCGGGCGTCCCTCCAGTCCGAGGTCACCGCCCGTACGGTGGCGGGTTCCCAGGCCGCGCTGAACGGGAACTTCGGCTCGGCGGACCTGCCGGACGACGAGGACCGCCCGGTCCAGATCGTCGGCCCGGAGGGCACCGTGCTGGCCGCGAGCGACGACCTGCGGGGCCGGGACGCGGTCACGGACTACGCCCCTGCTCCCGCCTCGCGTGTCCCGTCCGACCAGGACGAGGACGACGACGACCACGACAGCGGCCCTCCGCGCGGCAAGGTCGGCACGGACGTGGACCGCGAGACCCTCACCGTGCGGGTCGACGACGAGACGCACGACTACCGCTTCGCCGCCGTCCACGGAACGACCTACGACGGCCGTACGTACACCGTCTACGCCGGCACCTCTCTTGAGGACACCCGGGCCACGCTCGACCAGACGACCCGCGCGATGCTGATCGGCCTGCCGTTCCTGCTCGCCGTGGTCGCCGCCGTCACCTGGCTCGTCACCCGCCGGGCGCTGCGTCCGGTGGAGGGCATCCGCGCCGAGATGGCCGAGATCACCGGCAGCGGTGACCTGGGACGCCGGGTGCCTCAGCCGGAGGCGCGCGACGAGATCGCCCGGCTGGCCCGCACCACCAACGAGACGCTCGCCGCGCTGGAACGGTCCGTCGAGCGCCAGCACCGCTTCGTCGCCGACGCCTCCCACGAGCTGCGCAGCCCCATCGCCAGCCTGCGCACCCAGCTTGAGGTCGCCGACCAGCACCCGCGTCTGCTGGACACCAAGGACCTCCTCCACGACGTGGTACGCCTCCAGCACCTGGCCGCCGACCTGCTGCTGCTCGCCCGCCTGGACGCCGGGGAGCAGCCGGCCGGCACCCGCGTCGACCTCGCGGCCCTGGTGCGGGAGGACATCGCCCAGCGCGCCCCCGGCGACCGGATCGCCCCGACGGTGGTGATCGACGATGCCGCGGTGGAGGTCCACGGCAGCAGGAGCCAGCTGTCCCGCGTCCTGGGCAACCTCCTCGACAACGCCCAGCGGCACGCCGCCACGGCCATCACCGTCACGCTGGGCGCCGACGGCGGCACGGCCGTCCTCACCGTCGCCGACGACGGCCACGGCGTCGCCCCCGCCGACCGCGAGCGGGTCTTCGCACGCTTCGTCCGCCTCGACGAGGCCCGCAGCCGCGACGACGGCGGCGCGGGCCTGGGCCTGGCGATCGCCCGCGACGTGGCCCAACGGCACGGCGGGACGCTGACGGTCGGCGCCGCGCCCGACGGTGGCGCCGCCTTCCACCTCAGGCTGCCCCTCGCTCCTGCCTCCCCGCGCCCGCACGGGGACTGACGCGAGGGCCCCGCGTCCCTGGGAGGACGGCGGGATCAGACGCGGTCGGCGGCGATGAGCAGGTACTGGAAGCTGCCGTTCCTGTACGCGGTCAGGAAGGTGTCCTCGATGCCGGTGGCCAGGGAGGACGCGGCGCGCAGCTCCCAGTACGGGAGGGTCGCGGCGGTGAGGTCGACCACGCTGACCGGCACGAGCCGGTTGTTGGCCATCTCCCTGAAATAGGTGGAGCGGGGGTGGATGTCGCAGATGTAGTGGGCGTTGATGGTCGACACCTCGCGGGAGGGCAGGCCGTAGGTGTCGTTGTAGCAGCCGGTGATGGTGACGTACCGGCCGCCGCGGGCGAGGAGGCGGGCGTACTCGGCGAAGAGCACCGACAGGTCGACGTACATCGTGGACTCGTTGTTCCAGATGGCGCGGTAGGCGCCGGTCCCGAAACCGGTGTCGAGCATGTTCTTGAGGTGGAAGCGCACCTTGTCGCCGACGCCGCGTTCCTCGGCCTGTGCGGTGGCGAAGGCCACCTGGGTCCGGGAGATGGAGATTCCGTCGACATGGCAGCCGAAGCGCTGGTGGGCGACCAGGCTGCCGCCGCCCCGGCCGCAGCCGGAGTCCAGCACCCGGTCGTCGGGGGTGAGGGGGCCGAGGTGGTCGGCGAGGAGGTCGGCCTGTGCGCATTCCAGTCGGTGCAGTTCGGCGATGACGCGCTCGTCGCGGCTCTCCTCGGGGCCTTCCAGGGCCGAGCGGTCGACGTCGCCGATGCCGTAGTGGTGGTGGTAGAAGCCGTCGACCTCGCCCAGCCGGAGGTTGACGGGGTTCTTCTCCTGGTTCCAGTAGTCGGCCACCGACTTCTGGTAGGGGCTGAAGACCGGTACTGCTGCCGCGCCGGCGCGCTGGGCCTTGGTGGTCATGCGATTGCCTTCTCTTACCAGTAGTTGGGCAAGGAGTAGCGGTAGGTGTTGGTGTGGTGCCACTCGTGGTTGCCGGCGACCCAGGCGGCGAGACCGGTGGTGTAACGGGCCAGGAGCGGGTTCTCGGCGGCCAGGACGGCGGACTCGTCCTCGAAGGCGCGCATGATCTCGTTGTGGACGTCGACGGCCTTCAGATAGGCGGCCCTGAGGCCGCGGCGTTCCTCGGCGGCGATCACCACGGGGAGGTTGAGGTGGTGTTCGTCGCGTGCCATCTCCTTGGTGAAGGAGTACAGGTCGTTGACGATCGTGGTGGTGTTGCAGGCCAGCGCGGTGACGCGCTGCACCTCGGGACGGGAGTAGAGCGGCTCGGGCAGTTCGTAGCCGTCCACGGCGTCCACGATGGACAGGCAGGGACGGAAGTTGTTGAACTGCCGCATCACCAGGTACTTCCACACCGGCGGGGTGGTACGGGTCTGCGCCCAGGCGCCCTCGGCGAGATACCCGAGGTGCAGCCGCGCGATGTCGTGCAGGAAGCGGGTGACCTGGCTGGGGGTGGCGATGTCCCGGAAGGCGCGGACCGCGGCGGAGTAGGACCGCAGCGGGGCGTCCGCGCCCAGCCCCTCGTTCCACTGCCGCTGGTACGCGTCGGCGGTGTGCAGCGGGTCCAGGGCACTCTGCGCGATGACGAGCCGGCCGCCGAGGCCGATGGGGGACCCGCCGTAGTCCTCGCAGTAGCAGTCGTCGACGAGGTTCTCCGCGACCAGCAGCTTTCCCGCGGTGACCAGGCGCTCCAGGCCGGCCGCCCCGGGGTGTTGCAGGACGACGGCACGGCCGAACCCGAAGCCGGTGAAGTCCCCCCGCCACTCGGGGGGAAGCAGGTCGTGTTCGCGGACCCAGGCTTCGAGCCGGCGGTCCACCTCGGCGGCCTTGGCCGGATCGGCGGGTACGGCGGGCGGGCAGCGCAGGCCCGGGACGGGGTCCCCGGCGCGGGGG